>DATLBM010000391.1:0-6940 GCA_035526885.1 Thermoanaerobaculia bacterium
AAGCTCCCCTACTCGCTGAACGTGGTCAGCGAGACCATCGCCGCGCTGGCGCTGGAGAAGCGCGCGTACTGCGAGACGAACGTCGCCGAGATCATCGCCGAACGCGAGCGCATGCTCGCCGTGATGCGCTCGCGCGGCATCCCGGTGTTTCCGACAAAAGCGAACTTCATCGCCTTCCGCTCGCCGGTCACGTTCGAGGACTTTCTCGACGCAGGGATTCTCGTGCGCAAGTACGCGGATTTTCTGCGTGTGTCGGTCGGGACGCGCGAGGAAAACGAGCAGTTCCTGCGTGTCATCCTGAGGCGCGAAGACGCCGAAGGACCTTCCCGCGTGTTAGGAACCGTAGAAGGTCCCTCGACTGCGCTCGGGATGACACGCGGGACGGAGGCGCGCCCATGAGAACCGCCACCACCACCCGCGCCACCAAGGAAACCTCCGTTGCCGTCACGCTCGATCTCGACGGCACCGGCAACGGCCGCATCGAGACGCCGGTCGGCTTCCTCTCCCACATGCTCGACGTGATCGCGCGTCACGGCCAGGTCGACCTCGACGTCGTGGCCACGGGCGACACGTTCATCGACTACCACCACACCGTCGAAGACACCGGCCTCGCCCTCGGACAAGCCTTCGCTCAAGCCCTCGGCGACAAGCGCGGCATCCGGCGCTTCGGCTCCGCATACGTGCCGCTCGACGAGGCGCTGGCGCGCGTGGTCATCGATTTCTCCGGCCGCCCGTATCTCGTCTTCGAGGTCCCGATCGACCGCGAGATGCTGCTCATCCACAAAGACTTCCCGTTCGCCCTGGTGGAGGAGTTCTTCAAGTCCTTCGCGAACCAGTGCGCGTGCAACATCCACGTCGATCTCATTCGCGGGCGCAACGGACACCACGCGGCCGAGGCGATCTTCAAGGCCTTCGCGGTGGCGGTGCGCGCGGCGAAGGAAGTGATCTCCAGCGACGTGCCGAGCACGAAGGGGGTCATCTGATTCTCATCGACTCTCCGGTGGCGAACGTGGCGAACATCGCTCGAGCTCTGCGGGCGGCGGGCGCGTCGCTGTCGCTCTCGCGCGATCCGGCGGTCATCGCACGCGCTTCGAAGATCGTGTTGCCGGGCGTGGGCTCGTTCGCCGCCGCGCGTGCGTGGCTTCGCGACACCGCGTTGGATAACGCGTTATGCGACGCCGTGCGGAACGGCGCGTTCCTCCTCGGCATCTGCGTCGGACATCAACTGCTCTTCGACTCCTCCGATGAAATGGGCGTCACGCGCGGACTCGGATTGATCCCCGGCGATGTTCGCAAAATGCAGGGCGCGCTGCCCGTGCCGCAGATCGGCTGGAATCGCGTGACCGCGCGCGGTCCGCTCTTCGACGGCGTCGAGAACGAGGCGTTCTACTTCGTGAACTCGTACGCGGCGCGCAACGTCTCCTCGGAAATCGCCACCGCGGACTACGACGGCCCCTTCACCGCCGCCGTGCAGCACGGGCGCGTGCTCGGCGTGCAGTTTCATCCCGAGAAATCATCGAGCGCGGGGCTGCGCGTGCTGAGGAACTTCGTCGGATGCAACTGATCCCCTCGCTCGACCTGCTCGAGGGACGCGTGGTGCGACTCACGCACGGCGACTTCGATACCGCGCGCGTCTACGGCGAGCCGGAGGCGGTGCTCGACGCGCTGGACGTCCCACGCGGCGCGCGTTTGCACGTCGTCGACCTGGAGGCGTCGCGGAGTGGGCATCCGATCGAAACGAAGATCGTGCGCCGCCTCGCGCAACGCGATCTGATCGTGCAGGTCGGCGGCGGCATCCGCTCCATCGACGACGCCAGGCGCTGGCTCGACTGCGGCGCGCAGCGGCTCGTCGTCGGCACGGTGGCCGCGAACGCGCCTGCTCTGCTGGCGTCACTGGTCGGCACGTTCGGCGCGGAGCGCATCGTGCCCGCCGTGGACGTTCGCGACGGTGTGATTCGCGTCGATGGATGGTCGCGCGCTTCCTCGGCATCCTTGAAAGATGTCTTCGCGCGACTGGATGAGTTGGGGATTGCCGAGGCGCTGGTGACGGACATCGCCAAAGACGGTGCGCTGCGTGGGCCGTCGTTCGCGCTCTATCGCCAGCTGCGCGCGATGACGCGCGTGAAGCTCATCGCTTCGGGCGGCATCTCCACGCGCAGCGACGTCATTTCTCTCTCACGACTCGCCAACGTCAGCGGCTGCGTGATCGGCAAGGCGCTGCTGGAAGGGCGCATTCGGCTGAACGACGTGCCGGCGATGAACACCATTCCGGAACGAGTGATCCCCTGCCTCGATGTTCGGGACGGGCGCGTGGTGAAAGGCGTCTCGTTCGAGAACATTCGCGATGCGGGCGATCCCGTCGAATGCGCGATGCGGTACGAGGCCGAGGGGGCGGACGAGCTGGTGATCCTGGACATCGATCGCGGGACGGATCGGGCGACCATTCGCGCCGTCGCGGAGAACATCTTCATTCCGCTCACCGTCGGCGGCGGCGTGCGCACGCCGGAGGACTTTCGCATGCTGCTGCGCGCGGGCGCGGATCGCGTGGCCATCAACACGGCGGCGCTGCTGCGTCCGGAGCTCATTCGCGAATGCGCGGAGGAGTTCGGCGTGCAGGCCGTGGTGCTGTCGTGCGACGCGAAGGGCGGCTTCGCCACCATTCATTCGGGCAAGGAAGTGACGAACGCTGACGCCGTGGAGTGGTGTGGCCGCGCCGAATCGCTCGGCGCGGGAGAGATTCTCCTCACGTCCGTCGATCGCGACGGCACGAACCGCGGCTACGACGTCGAGCTGCTGCGCGCGGTGTCGAGCGCGGTGAAGATCGGCGTGATCGCCTCGGGCGGCGCGGGCCGCGTCGAGGATTTCCGCGATGCCATCGAGTCCGGCGGCGCGCGCGCGGTCCTGGCCGCATCGCTCTTTCACGATCGCGCGCTCACCATCGACGACGTCAAACGCTTCCTCGCCGCAGAAGGGATTCCCATCCGATGAACCTCATCCCCGCAATCGTCCGCGACGCGAAGAGCGGCGCCATCCTCACGCTCGCGTACATGAATGAGGAGTCACTCGCGAAGACGCGCGAGACGGGCCAGACGTGGTTCTGGAGCCGCAGCCGCAACGAGCTGTGGCACAAGGGCGCGACCAGCGGCAACACGCAACGCGTCGTGCACATCGCCTCGGACTGCGACAACGACGCGCTGGTCGTCACCGTCGAACCGAACGGCCCCGCGTGCCACACGGGTTCTGTCTCCTGTTTCGACGGTGTTCCTCCTCTCCCTCTCGACCGCCTGATGTCCATCCTCCGCTCGCGCTTCGAAGAACGCCCCGAAGGCTCGTACTCCGCATCGCTCTTCACCCGCGGCCGCGACGTGATCCTGAAGAAGATCGGCGAGGAAGCGACGGAGGTGGTGATCGCCGCGAAGGGACAGGGACGCGAGCGCGTGATCAGCGAGATCGCCGATCTGATTTTTCACGTATCGGTGCTGATGGTGGATGAGGGGATCGGGTGGGGGGATGTGTACGACGAGCTAGGCCGGAGGAGCGCCCCAGAGTAGGGTCAGCTCGATCTCGATTTCGTGGAAGGGGGCGATGCGTGCGACGTCATTCCCGCCGTGCGTGGCCTCGAGAACCCAACGTGTTTCCTCGGACTTGAACACGTCGAGAATCTTCGCCGACGGATCGATGATCCAGAGATACGGCACACTCTCCCGCAGGTACAACGGCATTTTCTTCATCCGATCGAGAGCCCTGCTGGACGGCGAGACGACCTCGCAGACCCAGTCCGGCGGCACGTCGAAGACGTGGCTCTCCGGCACTTCGGGCATGCGCTCGCGGCGCCACCCCGCCAAGTCAGGAACAAGGACGTTGTGGCCGAGGTGCAGTTCGGGCTCGTCGAGAATCCACCACCCGCCCGGTCCGCCGCGAGCCAGATCGAACGGCGGACCAAGAACGAAGCCGAGACGCGATGAGGCGCGGCTGTGCGGACCCGCCGGCCGCGGCGACGCGTACAACTCCCCCTCGATCAGCTCCGCCACCATGTTGTCCGGAACCTTCATCAGGTCCTCGTACGTCGCGTGTTCGCGGACGAGCGCTGTCATGTCTCCATTATAGTTCCGCGCCATGAAGCGCCTCCTGCTCACCCTCGCCATCGCCCTCACCGCGCGCGCCGCCGAACGGGCCGACATCCTCATCACCGGCGGCACCGTGGTCACGATGGCGGGGCCGAACATCGAGCGCGGGTCGGTCGTCATTCGCGGCGCGGAGATCATCGACGTCGGCGCGTCCAAAGACATCGATAGCAAGTACGCGGCGAAGACGGTCATCAACGCCGGCGGGCACGCCGTCACGCCCGGTTTCGTCAACGCGCATACGCACGTGCCGATGACGCTCTTCCGCGGCATCGCCGACGACCGCGATCTGATGGACTGGCTGACCAACTTCATCTTTCCGGCCGAGGCCAAGAACGTCGACAGGGAGTTCGTGAAGTGGGGGACGCGGCTGGCGGCGGCGGAGATGATCCGCTCCGGCACCACCACCTTCGCGGACATGTATTACTTCGAGTCCGACATCGCCCGCGAAACGAAAGCCGCCGGCCTGCGCGGCGTCCTCGGCGAGACGCTCATCGACTTCCCCGCGCCCGACAACAAAACGTGGGACGCGATGATCGCGTACATGCGCGAGTACGCGAAGACGTGGAAGGGCGATCGCCTGATCACGCCCGCCTTCGCTCCGCACGCGCCGTTCACCGTGTCGAAGGAACATCTGCAGCAGGTGCGCGCGCTGGCGACCGAGCTGGGCATCCCCATTCTCATTCACGTCTCCGAAACGAAAGACGAGCTGCGCCAGGTCGCGGAAAAGCAGAACGGCATGACCCCCGGCGTCTACCTCGACTCCATCGGCTTCCTCGGCGATGACGTCGTGGCCGCGCACGGCGTGCACCTCACGCCCGGCGAGCTCAAAACGTTCGCCGCGAAGAAGACCGGCGTCGCGCACTGTCCCGAATCGAACTCCATGCTCGCCTCCGGCGTCGCGCCCATCGTCGACATGATCAAGGCCGGCATGGAAGTGGGCCTCGGCACCGACGGTCCCGCCGGCTCCAACAACAACCTGGACATGGTCGAGGAGATGGCCAGCGCCGCGCGGCTGCAGAAAGTGTTTCGCAACGATCCCAAGGCGATCAGCGCGCGCGAGGTGCTGCGCCTCGGCACCATCGGCGGCGCGCAGGTCCTCGGACTGGCGGACAAGATCGGCACGCTCGAGAAAGGCAAGCGCGCGGACGTGGTGGTCATCGATCTGCAGACCGTGCGATCGCAGCCCGTCTACTCCGTCGAGTCCGCGATCGTGTACGCCGCCTCGGGCAACGCGGTGGTGACCACGATCGTCGACGGCAAGATCCTCATGCGCCGCGGCGAGCTGCTCACCGTCGATGAGAAAGCCGCGATGCGCAAGGCCGCCGAGTACCGCGACCAGGTCCTGAAGAGCCTCCAGAAATAGTGCGCCGCTCCGTCGTTCTCCTTCTTCCCGGTCTTCTGGCCTGCGCGCCCGCGACGCCGCCGCGCGTCGCGCCGCCCGCTTCGCGGTTCACGCCCGCCGGTGTGGCGCAGCGCGTGGTGCTGATGTCGTTCGACGGGCTGGGTGCGGACGCGCTGGCGCGGCAGACCAGTCTCCCCGCGTTCGAACATCTCGCGCGCACGGGACTCTCGGCGCGCGTGATCCCCGTCAATCCGACGCTCACCGGGCCGACGCATGTATCGATCCTGACCGGCGTCACGCCGCAGGTGCACGGCGTCGTGTCGAACTGGTTCCATCTGCCCGGCACGCCCGAAGAGAAAACGACGCGCGGGATGGACGTCGATCCGGACGTCGAAACGCTCGTCGAAGTGGCGAAGCGCAACGGCAAGCGCGTGGGTGCCGTATCGTTCCCGACCGTCGATGGCACGACGCCGCGGCGCACGGCGGACTTCGGAATGGTGTACACGACGTCGCTGACGCGCGGCCGCATCATCAGTCTCACGCGCAACGAATTCAAACGCGAATGGGTACCGCCGACGTGGACGCAGCCGCCGCAGCGGCGGACGTCGTTCAGTCCGATCATGCGCGCGCGCATTGAGTGGGCGGCCACGAAGACTTTGCGTGCGGATGTGGACGTCGTCGCGTACGACACGACGAACGACGCGCGAGAGAACTACGACGCGTACACGATCGAGCTGGGCGACACCGAGGTGCCCGTCGATGCGCGAGGGTGGTTCGCGATTGCGAAAGAGAATCACGGCTCGTGGTCGAAGCTGATGGAGCACACGCCGTCGCTCGACGTGAAGCTGTACTGGGGACCGATCTCGCGCACGAGCGCGTATCCCGATTCGTATCGCGACTTGCTCGACGCCGAAGTGGGATTCTGGCCCGGCGCGCCGGACGAGCAGGCGGACATCGACGCGGAGACGTTCACCGAGCAACTGGAACGGCTGGCCGATTTCTTCACGCGTGCGCAGAGCGTCACACTGCAGCGCATGCCGTTCGATCTGCTGCTGCTTTATCAACCGGTCGTGGACACCGCGCAGCACAACTTCATCGGCTACGACGACGCCGTGATCCGCCGCGCGTTCGTGGCCGCGGATCGCGCGCTGGCCACCGTCGGATCGCAGCTCGATGCGAGCCGCGACGCGCTGATCGTCACGGGCGACCACGGACTGGTGCCCATCGAGCGCGCCATCCGTTTGAACGCGTTCCTCACGCAGCGCGGGTTCGCGCCGCGGTGGCGCGCGTTCACGTCGAACAACCTCGCGCACCTCTACCGCTTCTCCGGCGACGATGATTCGGAAGCGTTGATCAGGACGCTGAACGACACCGGCTGGTTCGAGCGCATCGAGCGCAGGACGCATCGCAACAGCGGCGACGTGGTGGCCACGAGCTACCCCGGCATTTCGCTGTCCGATTCATTCGCCGA
>DATLBM010000392.1:0-5367 GCA_035526885.1 Thermoanaerobaculia bacterium
CGAGTGTGAGCGGGAAGCCGGCGCGCGGCTCCTGGCTGGTGATCGCTACTGCGATGACGATTCCCGAGCGATCGTTGAAGACGTCGTGACTGAGAATGACCACCGGACGCTGTCCACCTCGTTCATGACCGACGGTGGGATTGAGCTCTGCCCGGTAGATGTCGCCCCTCAGTACTCGGGCCATTCACTCTCTCCGCGATATCCTTCATCAGCCAACGCCTGTTCCTCATTACGATCGAGCTTCGCGCTCTCCCGGGCCAGCCGTGACCGGTGGAATCGCGCGATGCGATCGTGAACCGCGTCCTCGATGGCTTTGCTGCGATTGGGGAAAACGCCCTGCTGCACCAGACGGTCAATCTCGGCGAGGGCGTTCTCGTCAACCGTAATGGCAATCTTTGCGCGGCTCATGGTGTGATGATATGTCACACCAGGGCGTCAGGCAAGGATCAGCTGCCCCCGAACACCTTCTCCAGCTCGTACGCCGGCGTCACTTCCAGCTGCTCGTACGTGCAGTCCTCGGGGCGCTTGTCGAAGCGCCAGCGCATGAAGCGCGCGGCGTGGCGGAAGCGGGTGCCCTGCATGTGGTCGAAGGCCACTTCGCAGACGCGTTCCGGGCGCAGCGGCTCCCAGCTCAGGTCCTTCTTGTTGTTCCAGCGGCTGGCGGCGCCGGGCATGCGCTGGCCTTCCTGCGCGCCGCCCCACTCGCGCCACGGATGATTTTCCATCGACTTCTCGCGCAGCGGCGCGAGCTCCTCGACGAGCTCTTTGCGCCTGGCGGTCGTGAATGCCGCCGTCACGCCGACGTGTTGCAGCGCGCCGTCGCCATCGTAGAGGCCGAGGAGCAGCGAGCCGACGAGCGTGCCGGGCCCGTTCTTGTGCCAGCGGAATCCCGCCACCACGCAGTCGGCGGTGCGCGAGTGTTTGACCTTGATCATCGTCCGCTGGCCCGCCGCGTAGGGCGAGTCGAGACGCTTGGCCATCACGCCATCCAGTCCCGCGCCCTCGAATCGATGGAACCAATCCTCGGCCAGAGCGCGATCGCGCGTCGACGGAGAAAGGTAAACACCTTTACCAATCGCTTTCTCCAGACGTTTGTGCCGTTCTTGGAGTGGCTTGTCGCGCAGATCCTCGTCGCCGATGGCCAGCAGATCCCACACGACAAACGACGCCGGCGTTTCCTGGGCCAGCAGTTTCACGCGCGAGGCGGCGGGATGGATGCGCAGCAGCAGGGCCTCGAAATCGAGTCCGTTCGGGCCCGCGATGACGATCTCCCCGTCCACGACGCACCGCTCCGGCAACGCCTTCGTCAGCGGCGCCACGAGCTCCGGAAAGTAGCGGTTCATCGGCTTCTCGTCGCGCGATTGCAGCAGCAGCTCATCGCCGTCGCGAAAGACGAGCGTGCGGAACCCGTCCCACTTCGGCTCGAACAGCCACCCGTCGCCGGACGGCAGCTTGTCGGCGGCGGAGGAGAGCATGGGCGGGAGGGGAGGATCGAAAGGGAGTTGCATGGGGGAATCGTATGTCGGGAAGGGCCCGCGGCCCTTCCCGAGACGGCTCGCCGTGTGGGAATCGCGGTGCCGCAAAACCGGGGTTACATCAGCTCCTGAAGTTCACTTTCCAGGGCGTCGAGTTCACTTTTCAGATTCGCGGCAAAGAGCGTTGGCTTGTGTGTGTCCGCACCCTCGGTAAGAAACAAACGCGGCGACGCTTTTGCCAGTGACGATCGAAGATCGGGAGTCAGTAGTGTCAGCTCGTTGGTCACGTGGTCACCCGCGGCGGCGAGCTCGTTCGCTTTCCTGACCGCGGCCAGGCCTGTTTTCACCGCTTCCTTACGCTTCGCGTCGGCGTCGGCTGCTGCGTTGCGGGCCTCCTTCGCCTGCTCCTTTGCCAGCAGTGCCTCCGCGCGAGAGCGCAATGCGTCGAGTAGCGACTTGCCTGTGAATCCGGCAACGATCGACAAACCGAGAAGACCCACCAGTTGTTGTTGCGCCGGGACGACCATCAACATCGCCAGAGCGGTCACTCCACCGACGACGGCGTCGGCCCGTGTCGTTGCGACATCGGACGGTGGCGCCGTGAGCTTCCTCGCCAAACCGCCCAGAACTCCTGCAATCGCAACGGCTGCGAGCACCGCCCATGTTTCTCCGTTCGCGAGCTCATTTGCCAGTTTGACGATGTCTGATGACTGCATACGGTCCTCCCTGCGATTGGGAGAGACATGACTCGGAGTTTTCCTGTTGAATCCTGGGACGCTGTCACGCTACTTCCCCTGCAACTTCCGCAGCGCCGCCTGCTTGAGCTGCATGCTCGTCCCCGCCCGCGCGATCGCGCGCACCTCCTGATCCGGCAGCGTGGGAAGGATGCGCAGCGAGAACGCCGGCGGCGTTTTCGGGTTGTGCACGAGGCCGAGGCGCACGTCCAGGCTGGACATCCACTGCGTCGTCTGGACGATCACCTCCGCGATCTGGAAGGTGAGGTGCGGCGATCTCGCCACGCGCGCCACTTCCTCCACCGTCAGCCGCGGGTTGCGCAGTAGCGCCAGCAGTACGCGCGGATCCGTGTCCTGCAGCAGCAGCGCGCGCTCCGTGCGATCCGCTTTCACCGCAAGGAGGATCTTCTCCATCTGCGACAGCGACCGCATCCGGTCCCACGTGTTCTCGCCGCGCGCGAGCAGGCGGCGCAAGAGGTCGTCCGGATCCGAATCGACCGTGAGTGCCAGTCCGTCCGCGAGGTGCGCCACGACCGTCGCGTTCACGTTCGCCGAGGCGCCGAAAGGCCCTTTCAGCGCGATCAGGATCGAAGTATGCAGAGGCACAGACTCGACCGTTGGTAGTCGGAGCGCGCCGGAAGTGAGATTGAGGCGGTGCTCTTCGCGAAGTTCTTCCTCGGATTCGAGCTCCGCGGCGAACGCCGCCGGTCCGGTACGAGACACGATCACCACTCCACCTCAGGACGTGATGATACGTTGTTGTAATCTTAGGCTGACGACGAATGGCGCTCCGACACGATCTGAAGATGCCCGCCGCAGAGATCGCCGTCCTGATCGACGCGATCGAGGACTACGCCATCTTCCTTCTTGGACCGCAGGGCGAGATCCGCTCCTGGAACAGCGGCGCGGCACGCATCATGGGCTACGAGGCCGAGGAAGCAGTCGGCTCGAACTTCATGCGTTTCTACGGGCCTGAAGATCTCGCCGCGCGCAAGCCGCAGACCGAGCTCGAGATCGCCACGCGCGAAGGCCGCGTGTACGACGAAGGGTGGCGCGTCCGCAAGGACGGCACGCGCTTCTGGGCGAACACGGTCATCACGGCGATGCGCGACAACACCGGCCGCCTCACCGGCTTCGCCAAGATCACTCGCGATCTCACCGAGCGCCGCGCGGCCGAGGAGCGCCTGCGCCGCAGCGAGGAGATGTTCCGCCTCCTGGTCGCATCGGTGCGCGAATACGCGATCTTCCTGCTCGATCCGGACGGCAACATCCTGACGTGGAACGCCGGCGCGGAACGCATCAAGGGCTACAAGCCCGAGGAGATCATCGGGCGGCATTTCTCCTCGTTCTATGCGAAAGAGGATCTGTGGAAACCCGAGCGCGAGCTCGAGATCGCGCGCCGCGACGGCTCTGTCGAAGACGAGGGCTGGCGTCTCCGCAAGGACGGCACGCGATTCTGGGCGAACGTGGTCATCACGGCGGTGCACGACGAGCACGGCGAGCTGCGCGGCTTCACGAAAGTGACGCGCGACATGACCGAGCGCCGCCGCGCCGAGGAAGCGTTGTTCGAGCAGCGCGAGGCGCGGTTCATGGCCGAGGAGGAGCGCCGGCGCGCCGAGGCTTCGTATCGGGTGGCGCAGGAAGCCAACCGCGCCAAGGACGAGTTCCTGATGACGCTCTCCCACGAGCTGCGCACGCCCATGACCGCCATCCTGGGCTGGGCGCGGCTGCTCCCGGCCCTTCCGCCGAACGAGGAGTCGTTCAAGGAAGCCGTGGCCGCCATCGGACGCAGCGCGCAGTTGCAGTCGCGCCTCATCGACGACGTGCTCGACGTCTCGCGCATCGTCAGCGGCAAGCTGCGCCTGACGGTGGAGAACGTCGATCTCGTGCACCTGCTCGAGGCCACCATCGACACGGTGCGTCCGAGCGCGGACGCGAAGGCCATCACCATCACGACGTCGTTCGCGGCGCAGCTCGGCAGCGTCGTCGCCGACGCCACGCGCCTGCAACAGATTCTCTGGAACCTGATGACGAACGCGGTGAAGTTCACGCCGCGGCACGGCGAGGTGCGCATCGCCGCGCGGCGCACGTCGTCGCACGTGCAAGTCGCGGTGACGGACAGCGGCGAAGGCATCGATCCCGGATTCCTGCCACACGTCTTCGAGCCCTTCCGCCAGGCCGAGAATCCATCCACGCGCGTGCACGGCGGCCTGGGACTGGGACTGTCGATCGTGCGCTATCTGGCCGAGGCGCACGGCGGAACGGTCACCGCGGAGAGCAAGGGCAAAGGCCTCGGCGCGACCTTCACCGTCACGATTCCCATCACGGGCGCCGTGTCGCAACCCGAGTCGAAACACGAAGCCGCGACGCCGGTCTCGACTGCCGACATCAAAGATCAGCTCACGGGCCGCTTCATCGTGCTCGTCGATGACGACGAGGAAGGCCGCCGCGTCTTCCGCATGATGCTGCGCCAGGCCGGCGCCGAGGTGCTGGACGTGTCCACGGCCGCCATGGCGCTGGACGCGATCGCCGCGCGCAAACCGGACGTGGTGATCACGGACATCGCCATGCCCGGCACGGACGGCTACACGCTGGCGCGCCGCCTGCGCGAGGAGAACGCGGATCTGAAGATCGTCGCGCTGACGGCGTTCCCCGCCGGCCGCAACGCGGCGAAAGACAGCGTGTTCGACGCGTACGTGACCAAGCCCGTCGAGCCCGGGGATCTGGTCGAGGCCATCGCGCGCGTGTGAGCCGCGCTCACGGATCGCACACGCCGCACGGACGGTAACCCTCGGCAATCGCCTCCTCCCGCGTTTTGAACCTGGCCGTGCAGTTCGCACACGAGTAGTACCGGCACGTAGCGCGGTGAAACTTGTAGGTCTTCGTGTTCCCGCGGTACGGCGCATCGTTCGCCGCGATAACGGCGATGACGAGCGCGAGAAAAGCGATGACGCGGGCGGTGCGCATCGTGTCGTGAGACACGATGCGCACGGAAAAAGTGGTGTCATCCTGAGCGAAGCGCAGCGGAGTCGAAGGACCTTCTACCGTGCAACGGAGCGGCCCGAAGGTCCTTCGACCGTCCTCCGCTGCGCTCCGGCGGCTCAGGATGACACTTGGCGCGTATCTCAGGACGCTGCCGCCGAGGGATCAGGATCCGG
>DATLBM010000393.1:0-4170 GCA_035526885.1 Thermoanaerobaculia bacterium
CCTGGGCGCCACATTCGATGCAGGAGTAGACGACGGCTTTCTTTGCCACGTACCGCGATTGTAGCAACGCGGTTTTGTCGCGCTACGCCTCGTAGGGGTTTGCAAATGTGGCGACGGGCTTCAGCCCGTCGCGATGTCGAAATGGCGACGGGCTGAAGCCCGTCGCCACATTCTCCACCGCACCACGCCTGCCCCGAGCAAAAGCGCTTCTACGGAGATGTGAATCACGCCCGGCCGTGCGAAGGCAATGATGAATGCGATCCACAGGATGGAGATCGCGATCGTGTTCGGCCGCAGCGCGTTCCACACCATCAGCGCCAACAGGGCCAGTCCGAATACGACGGTGAACGGACCGCGCCACAGCGCCGCGGCCGCGATGACGGCGTAGTGCGCCGCGTGCGAGATCGGGAGCAGCGCGGAGAATTCGCGAATGCGCACGCGCGCAAACGCAAGCGCGACGCACACGGCGGACGTACGCGCGGTGGCGCGAATGGCGGCACGCATCCCGGCTTCGTCCGTTCCGTGCAGCACGAGCACGATGGCCACCACGGCGGCGATCACCGCGGCACCGGCAACGATCACTCCTCGACGCATCTCTGCGATGATACGCATCATGCCGAAGAAGACGCTGGAGTCGATCGAGCTCGAGCTGCGCGATTTCGCCATGAAGTATCCCGAGGCCACGGAGGACCATCCGTGGGGACACCGGGCCATCAAAGTGAAAGGCAAGATGTTCGCGATCATGGGCGGCGAGAAGGACACCAGGGAGTTCAGCATGTCCGTGAAGCTCCCGCGGTCGCGCGACATGGCCAACGATCTTCCTTTCGCCGAGCCCACCGGTTACGGCATGGGCAAGAGCGGCTGGATCACCGCTCGCTTCGACAAAGCGTCAGCGGTGCCGCTGGATCTGCTGAAGGCGTGGATCGACGAGAGCTATCGCGCCATCGCGCCGAAGAAACTGGTCAAGACGCTGGGGGGATGACGTCCAGGACCTCACCGGGTCGCACTTGTTCAATCGCGGTGCGGATCGCTGGGACGAGAGCTCGAAGGTGCACAAGACGTGTGTCTCGAAGCTCGATGACGACGATGCCGATGTCCAGTTTAGCGACGTTCTGCTGATAGCGCATCGTTTGATCGATGGTCACGATGACGTCGAATTTTGTGGCCGCGCGCTCCTGAGCGGTGCGAATGTGAAGCTCCGGGAAATCGCGCCGGAGCTTGCGCGGCATGTTCTCGTCAAAGAGGACGGATTTCACGCGATCTGGGCCAGGGCAGCTTTTCCGGCCTCTTCGAGGAACGCGACTGCCTGATCACGGGACACGCCCGGATAGTTGTCGAGAAACTCCTCGAGAGGATCGCCTCCTTCGAGATAGTCGAGCAGGATGCGAACAGGCACGCGCGTACCGATGAACACAGGCGTTCCGCCGAGAATCTCAGGATCCGAAATGGATGATGTCCTTGAGAGTCATGCGGAAGTTCTACGCGCCCGCCGGCGGAAACACAAGCCGGTTGAGCAGCGCCGCGGCGACCGCGGGATCGGGGTTGACCATGTCGAAGTCGACGCCGCCTTCGAAGAGGCAGTCGATGGCGAACTGCCAGAGCATGACCGGGCAGGGAAGCGCGACGGCCGGCGTGTTGAACGGCGCGTCCCAGGCCGGGATCGGTTTCGTGCACGCGCCGGTGCGCATGCGGAAGACCCACGCGCCCGCGCACGGAAATCCGAGTTGGTCGGCGCGCGCGACGGCGTCCCAGGTCGCGTTCTGATTCTGCCGGCAGTACACGCCGGGCAGCATGGTCAGTCCGTTGCGGCGCGACTGCGCCCTGATCGCGGTCGACCAGCCCAGCCAGTATTCGAGCGAGAGGTTCGGATTCTTCTCGCTCGTCCCTTCGACGTCGAGGAACATCAGCAGCTCGCCGCCGATCTTGCGCAGATGATCGGCGCCCAGCGACGACGTGAACGCATCGACGTTCAGCAGCGCATCCTCCGCCCCTTCGGCCGCAGTGCCCGCGACGCGCGCCGTCTGCCGCGCGATGGGCAGCAGTCGAATCGCGTTCGCGTGGAACACCGCGTTCTCGATGGCGGGCTGGTAATCCTGCGCGAATCCGGGACGCTTGAAGTAGCGCCCCCAGAACGCGGGCGCGGCGCCGAATTTCGCGCGCACCATCTCCACGATCTCGCTCGTGACGGGAACGAGCGTGTCGGCGCCGAGGATCATGGAGACGATGATAGCGGACGGATCGCGGCGCTGTGGCGCTTGACGCCTGACGCGAAGAAACCGCCGCACGCATCGAGGACCGCGCAGCCGTTGCATTCGGGAAGGTAGACGTTCTTCCAGTCCGAGATCGATTTGCGCGCCAATGGCCGGAGCGCCTCGTCGAGGACGCAGAGCTGATGGTTGTAGATCGAAACGTTCATCCCGGCATCGAGCAGGATGTTCGTCGCGTCGGTGAGCTCGCGCTGGTAGTCAGCGGGGTCGATCCACAGCTCGCCGATGTTCCGATGCACGAGGCCGAACATCTCCAGGCCCATCAGCGCGACGTGGCAGGCGAACGGAAAGTTGCGCGCGATGAACACAGCCAGTGACGCCAGCCGCGCCACGGTCAATCGATGAAGCACGACGCGCAGCTCGATGTTCACGCCGTGCTCGTCGAGATGGAGCAGGCCCAGGACCGTTTCCTCGAATGCGCCGCGCGATTGAACGACGGCGTCGTGCTGCTCGTCGAGGTCCGAGTACAGCGGAATGCCGAGGACGAGGTTCGGATGATCGAGCGCGCCGAGCTTCGCAGCGAAGCGGCGGTAGAAGAACATCCGCCCGTTGGTGAGCACGTGCAGCGCCGTCGAGCGAAGGCGATCGCGGCAGCGTTCGATGAGGGCCAGGAAGCCGTCGCCGAACAGTGTCGGCTCGCCGCCGGTGATGCCGAGCGACTCCGTCGCCGGATCGATGAGATCGACGAGGCGAAGATGCTCATCGAGCCGGTCGAAATCGTCGATCGCTTTCGGCGGCTGCGAGCACATGAGGCAGTAGCTGTTGCACTGATCGGTGACGAGGATGAAGTTGTGTCGCGAGGCGCGGCGGTAGAGCGTGCGCACGAAGCCGTTCGGGTCGACGGCCACGACGTCGCCGTCATCGAGATAGTCGAGCGCGGTGATTCCGTGCGCGACCGGCATCGCCAGCGGCGGCGCGTGCAATTCGTCGAAGGAGAGGGCACCCAGGTAGCCGTCTTCGATGGCGCCGAGTCGCCACGCGTCGGCACGCACGGCAGCGTCGTCGATCGGAGTGCGGGCAACGCGTCCGATGAGCGTGCGCTCGACGTTGCTGACGCGCGCTTTCGCGTGCAGTCTCATGCCGCTTCCGCCAGCGGCTCGTTGCGGATCCACGACCAGAACACGCGCCGCGCGCGCGGATCGTTTTCGTACAAATGCAAAAGATGCTGAAAGAGGAAGAAGTGTTTCTCGTGAAAGGCACTGGTGGGGATGTGCGGGACGACGTCGCCCTGCGTCGCGTAGTGAAAGACGGGATCGGCGCCGCACCACGGCTGAAACGCGCAATCCGCGCAGCCCGGGATGGATTCGATGACGGAGGCCGCGGTGATGGTGCGCAGCGTCTCGCTGCCGAAGATCGCGGCGTAGTCGTCGCGGTGGACGTTGCCGAGACGGAAACGCGTGTCGTGCATCTCGGCGAGCATGCGCGACTCGTCGGAGGCGTAGATGTCGCCATCGTAATTGAAGACCACTGCGCCGATGCCCGCGCCGGCGGGACTCTGCAGATCGACGTAGCCGGTCGGGAACGGCGTGAACATGCGCGTCAGCAGCAACTGCGCGTACGACTCGACGAGAAACGTCCCTCGGGTGTTGATCGCGATGAGGTAGTCGAGCGCGCGGACGTAGAAGTCGAGAAACTCGCGAGTCGAGTAGCCGGTGCGGCCCGCGCTCCGCAGTGCGAAGCCGTAGGGGCTGAGCGGCCGCAGGAAGATGGAGGTGAAACCGCGGCGCACGTATTCATCGACGACGTCGGCAGGGCGATCGAGGGCCAGGCGGGTGATGGTGGTGAGCGCGCCGACGGCGTCGTGCCCGAGCGCCTCGCGGGCGCGCGCGAGGTTAGCGACGACGCGCGCGTGACTGTCGTTGCCGGGCCGCGGGCGGTTGGCGTCGTGAATGTCGGCGGGTCC
>DATLBM010000394.1:0-10181 GCA_035526885.1 Thermoanaerobaculia bacterium
CGCATGGAGATCACGACACCCGATCTCCGCTTCGCCTTCCTCAACACCGCCGCATACATGTTCGACGAGTACGTCGATTTTCTCGTGCGCATCGGCGATGTCACGGGTGCGCTGATGGTGACGGAATCGAGCCGCGCGCAATCGCTCGAAGAAGGTCTCAACCTCGGCAAAACGATCGACCCGCCTTCCATCGCGCGGAACAACAATGCCACCATCCTCTCGTACTGGCTGGGCCGCACGCGGTCGCTGGTGTGGGTGATCACGCCTTCCGCGGTGACCGTGTATCCGCTTCCGCCCGACACGAAGATCGAGGACGCGGCGCGCCTGTATCGCGAGCAGCTCCTCGGAGCGCGCGGCACGCCGGAACGCGGCGCGGCCGCCGCGACGACGCTTTACACGATGCTCGTGCCGCGAGTCGCTTTCGCGAAGAACGCGCGCGTGATGATCGTGCCCGACGGTCAACTGAATACGCTGAACTTCGAGACGCTCATGCCGCGCGCGGGGCGTTACTGGATCGAGGACGTCGTGCTGCGGGAAGCGCCGTCGCTGCAACTCATCGCACGCGGTGCGAAGAGTGCCGCGGCCCCGAGGTCTTTGCTGCTGGTCGGCGACGCGCCCGCGGTCGGGGCATTTCCAAAGCTCAAACACGCGTCGGTGGAGATGAACAAGGTCGCGGCGAAATTCGCGGACCACAAAATCCTTCGCGAAGAGAACGCCACGCCCGGCAACTACCTGCTGGCGGCACGCGAGAAATTCGACGTCCAGCATTTCGTGGCGCACGGCACCGCCTCGAGCCTGCGCCCACTCGACTCCGCGATCATCCTCGCCGCGCCGGACGCAGGCGGTTCGTATCGTCTGCTGGCGCGCGACATCATGAAACAGTCGTTGGACGCGCGCCTGGTCACCATCTCCAGCTGCCACGGCGTGGGCACGCGCACGTACGCGGGCGAAGGCGTCGTCGGTCTGGCCTGGGCGTTTCTGAAAGCAGGCGCGGATCAGGTCATCGCCGCGCTCTGGGAAGTGAACGACTCCGCCACGCCGGAGCTCATGGAGACCATGTACGGCGAGATCCGCAAGGGCCGCGACCCGGCGGACGCATTGCGCGAGGCGAAGCTGCGGCTGATCCGCGCGCATCGCAAACCGCTTTACTGGGCGCCGTTCGTTCTCTATGCGGGAACCTGATGCATGGCGTCCCCGGCAGGATTCGAACCTGCGACCCACAGCTTAGAAGGCTGTTGCTCTATCCGACTGAGCTACGGGGACGGAATTGGTCGGGGCGAGAGGATTCGAACCTCCGACCCCCTGCTCCCAAAGCAGGTGCGCTACCAGACTGCGCTACACCCCGACGCGTGAGGAGGGATCGCTGCGGCGGTCGGAACAGACCGCCACAAGGCGTCATTCCGTTGAACGGCCGCGGTCTCAGACCGCGTGCGCCACGGCGCCCAGCGTTCTGGCCGGGAGCGCGGTTTCCCACTTGCGGCTCTCCGCCTTCTCGACGAGGAACTCGAACGCGGTTCCGTGCGAGCGCAGGCGCAGCACGCGGCAGTCGTCGCCGTGATTCTTGCCCGTCATCAGCTCGTCCGAGTACTCGATCTCGTCGATGCGGTTGAGATCGAACGACGCTTCCATGTCCGGATTCTCGTAGTAGAACGTGTCGTCGGTGAGTGCCAGCGCGACCGGAATCGTCTCCGCGCCTTCCACGTAGTCCGCGCGGCTGACGAGCTTCGCCGAGGAGCGGCGCTTCTCCAGCATGGCGCCGATCTGATCCTTCTGGCGCATCTTGAGATACACCAACAGCAGCACCGCCGCCGCAACAATCCCGACGATGGACATCACTGATGCAAGTCCGGACATGCCGTCTCCTCCTGCTTCCGTTTTTGCTTTCCTGAAATGTACGCCCTTCCGTCCATCGACACCAGCGCGATTTTGGACGCGCGGCAGCCGCGGCCGTGCCGTTCCGCGCCCTCACGTTAGAATGTCGGCTCATGGGTCCCGGGAGGCGGAAGACGCGCAACGAGCACTCGTCGGGCGGCGTCGTCATCGCCGTGCGGGACGGCGCGCCGCACGTCGCGCTCATCGCCACGCGCAACAAAACGCGCTGGGGACTGCCCAAGGGCGCGGTCAGCGACGGCGAGACTTCCGAGGATGCGGCGTTGCGCGAAGTGCGCGAGGAGACCGGGATCGAGGCGCGCATCGTCCGGCCGCTGGACACGATCGAGTATTACTTCCGCGCCGGCGACACCGTGATTCAGAAACGCGTCGACTTCTATCTGATGGAGTACGTCACCGGCGAGCTCGTGCCGCAGCTCAGCGAGGTGGACGACGTGCAGTGGTTCGAGCTGAACGCTTCGCTCCAGCACGCGAGCTTCGAGTCCGAGCGGAAACTGCTCGAGATGGCGCTCGCTTCGCGGGCGTAGCGCGCTTGCTGGCGCTTCGAGTCTTCGAGGAGCTCGCGCGCGGTTGACGACTCGACGACTTGACGACTCGCCGGCTCGACGACTCCAGTTTGTCCGCCAGCGTCGGCGCTTTCCGCGGCGCCGCCTTGCGATTGCTCTCCCAGATCCTGCCGCCGCCCATCTCTTCGACGAGCTTGTTCGAGACGACCGATCGCGGCGCGACCCTGGTCACGTCGACGTCGGCATTCGCAAACTCGTCGCGATGCTTGAGCAACAGCCACTCGTTTCCCTTGTCCGACTTCGAGCGCCCGCCGATTTTCACCAGCGCCCACTCGCCGAACATCTTCTTCCCGTACATGCGGAACGTGAGCTTGCCGGACTTCAGCGCCGCGACGGGATCGTCGCCGGGCTCGACGAACTCCCACTGGCCCTCATCCCAGATGATCACGTTGCCCGCGCCGTAGTTGCCTTCCGGGATCACGCCCTCGAACTTCGCGTAATCGTACGGATGGTCCTCGGTCATCATCGCCAGGCGTTTCGTGGCCGGGTCGTACGACGGGCCTTTCGGCACGGCCCACGATTTCAGCACGCCCTCCATCTCCAGGCGAAAGTCGTAGTGCAGATGCGAGGCGCGATGTTTCTGGATGACGAAGATCGGCAGCTTGCGTTTCTTCGGTTTTCCGCCCGAGGGCTCGGGCGTTTCGCCGAAGTCGCGCATCTGGCGGTACTTCTTGAGCAGGTTCGGCATGCGTTACGAAGCCTTCTTCTTTTTCGACGTCGACGCCGCGCGCACCGGCGCGCGTTTCGGCGCGGCGCGCTTGCCCGTCGTGGCCGCGGGCTTCACATTTCCTTCGAGACTGCGCCGCAGCGCTTCCATGATGTCGACGACTTCCGCGGCCTTCTCCTGACCGGGCGTCTCCGACACGATCACCTCGCCCTCGGCCTTCGCGCGGATCTTGTCCATCAGGCGCTCGCGATAGGTGTCTTTGTACGTGAGCGGATCGAATCGATCTTCGGTGAGCTCGTTGATGAGCATCTCCGCGAGGGCGATTTCCTTGTCGCGCACTTCCGCGCCTTCGAGATCGATCGCCGAAAAATCGCGCACTTCATCGGCGTAGTACATCGTGTGCAGCACGAGGCCCTCGTCGAACGGACGAAGCAGCACGAGATGTTCGCGATGTCCCATCACCCAGCGCGCCACCGCCACTTTGTTCTGCTTGCGCATGGCCTGCGCGAGCAGCCGATACGTTTTGCCGCCGCCGGGTGCGGGTCCGAGGTAGTAGGCCTTCTCGAAGAAGACGGGATCGACCTGATCGAGATCGACGAACTCCGTGATCTCGAGCGCGCGATCGCCGTCGCTTTCGAGCGTGTTCATCTCCTCGTCGCTGAGCGTGACGTATTGATTCTTGCCGACGGCGTAGCCGCGGATCATCTCGCCCTGCTCGATCATCTCCTCGTGCTTCGGACACCACCACTTGCGATTCACGCGCGAGCCGCAGCTCTCGTGGAGCATGTTGAAGTGGACGTCTTCCGAACGCGTGGCGGTGTAGAAGCGGACGGGGATGTTCACCAGGCCGAAGGTAATCGTCGCGTTGCGCAGCGGTCGTAGTGCCATGCAGGCCTCCGCTCTGGCATACTGCACTGCGCGTTCCAGCGATGCGGGCCGCGAAGTAGCTTTGTTTGCTTTGACTTAGCTGGCAAGCGGCGCCGTTCTTGCAAAGATGCGCGTCGGAATCGTATGTCCTCATCCATTCGTCGCGTGCTGTGGGGGGCGTTCTTCGGACTCGTCCTTCTGACGGTGGCAGGTGTCGCCGCGACCGTGGTCACGCTGCGAATGGAGGAGCGGCAGGACACGCGCAACGTACAGGTCTCGCGTCCGCTGATCGACGCGGTGCGCGACATGGACGATGCGCTGGACCTGATGATCTCCGCGTCGCGCGGCTACGCGTTCACCCGCGACGCCGCGTTTGCGCAGCAGTACGACGACGCCTCGCGCATCTTCGATACGGACGCCAGCCGCGCGCGCGACCGCGTGCACGAGTCTCCCGAAAACGAATCGCTCCTGAATGACTTCATCGACCTGAAGAGGGACATTTCAAAACGGATCGACGAGGACCCGCGCAACGACAAGATGGTCAAGGACGTCGCGGAGGCCCGGCGCCGCGCGCCCGACTACGCGCAGCAGATCGCCGACCGCATCCGCCGCGATCAGGAATCCGCCGCGGACAAGATCTCCACGCTGCGCGGCTGGCTGACCAGCGGACTGATTTTCGGAGGACTGCTCATCCTCGGCATCGGCGCCGCCGCCGTGTTCCGCATCGAGCAGTCGCTGAGTGACTACGTCGCGCGGCAGGTGCAGCGCACCGAGGCCATGATCGGCGGGATGTCGGACGGCGTGTTGCTCGTCGACGGCGACGGCCGCTCCGTCTTCAGCAATCCCGCCGGCCAGCGCCTCCTCGGCAAGACCGACGTGGGCGTGCCGATCTTCCAGCAGGCCGAGATCTATCGCCTGCGCGACGAGCACGGGCGTGTGCTCGATCCGCAGGAGCTTCCCGCCGCGCGCGCGCTTTCGACCGGGCATGCTGTGCAGGACGTCACGGTGCTCATCGCGCGCGAAGGCGCGGAGCGCGTGGCCGTGTCGATGAGCGCGACGCCGCTGCGCGAGGAAGGCCGCACGTCCGGCGTCGTGGTCACGTTCCGCGACATCACCGAGCGCCGCGCGCTGGAAGAGCAGATGCAGGTGCAGGCCGAGCGCGCGCAAATCCTCGCCGATGCCGGCGCGTTCTTCTCCTCGAACATCGATCCGACCTGGGTCACTCAGGCCATCGCCGAGCGCGTGGCCGAAGTTCTGGGCGACTGGTCCGCGGTGATCCTGCGCACCTCGGACAGCAAAGAGCTCCGCGTCGCCGCGATCTATCACCGCGACATGTCCTCGCTCGGACTGGCGTGGTCGTACATCTATCGCCAGCCGCTCGTCGTCGGCGAAGGCATCATCGGCCAGGTCGTGGCCACGGGCTATCCGTCGATGATGAACGACATCCGTCCGACGGTCGACGTCGCGAATCCCGGCACGTATCACTCCTCGCCGGCGAAGCTCGCATCGCTGCTCGTGCTGCCGCTGCGCACGCGGCGCGAGATGATCGGCGCGCTGGTCATCGCGGCGAACGATCCCGAGCGCTCGATGTCCGACGACAAGCTCCCGCTCGCGGAAGTCCTGGCCGAGCGCGCCGCGCTGGCGATCGAAAACGCGAAGCTGTACACCGAGCAGGTCGAGGCCCGGCGCAAGGTCGAAGATCTCTCCCGGCTCAAGGACGAATTCCTCTCCATCGCGTCGCACGAGCTGCGCACGCCGGTCACGTCGATCAAGGGCTACACGCAGCTCGCGAAGATGCTGATCAAAGAAGGCGATCTCACGACGTCCGAGGAGTATCTCGACATCGCCCTGGACCAGATCGATCGCATGTCGCGATTGATCCTCGAGCTCCTGGACGTGTCGCGCATCGAGACGGGACGTCTGGAGATTCGCCGCGAAGCCATCGCCTGGCCGCAGTTCGTCCGCGACGTCGTGCATCGCCATCACACCGCGGTCAGCGACCGCCGTTTTCACGTCAGCGTTCCGGACGCCGGCAAGGTGGTCACCGGCGATCGCGACCGCCTGGAACAGGTTCTCGGCAACCTCCTCGAGAACGCGGTCAAGTACTCTCCCGACGGCAGCGACGTCACGGTGACGGTGGAGGATCGTGGCGACGCGCTCGTGACCGCGGTGTGCGATCGCGGCATCGGCATTCCGGCCGATGAGCTGGCGCAGGTCTTCGAGCGCTTCCACCGCGGACGCCAGGTTTCGTCGACGAATTACGGCGGCCTGGGGCTCGGTCTCTACATCACGAAACAGATCATCGAGCGCCACGGCGGATCGATCTGGGTGGAGAGCAAGGAAGGGCACGGCACGACGTTCTTCTTCTCGCTGCCCACGGCGGAAGTGCCCGCGCTTACGTAAACTCCCTCGTGATGCTCCTCGCCGCCACGCTGGTTTTCGAGCTCGTCCGCGAGTCGCTCACCGGCGCGCACTACCGCTATCGCCAATACGAAAACGGTCTTCCCACCGACACCTACATCACCACGAAAACCGCGCTAAACGTAGGACGGGCTTCAGCCCGTCCAGTAAATGAACGCTTTATCGATGGCCGAAAAATATTCCGTTCAATCAATCACGATAATCCGCTCCGGCCTTGGCAGGAAGACCGCGACGCGATCACCGGCGCATTGGTCAGCCGCACGCCGCTCTTCTTCAACGCCAAGCCCGCGCGCGTGTTCGATCCGAATCCCGTCGTCACGCTGAACGCGCCGGACCTGCAGGACATGAACGACGCGAATGTCGTCCCGGACGCCGCGTACAAGCAGGTCGAGCTTCCCGACAGCGCGGTGCACGGGCCGTGGGCGAACCTCGTCGACACGCAGCTTCCCTCGATTGCGCCGCCCGAGGGAGGACTCGTTTTCGCGCGCTCGGAGGATGGTTTCGAGGACGTCAACGCCTACTTTCACATCCATCGCAATCAGGAGTGGGTGCAGTCCCTCGGCTATCGCGGCCCGCGCGCGGTCGCGCCGTACGCGGTGCCGGTGGACGCGCATGCCGCGGCGGGCGAGGACAACTCGTTCTTCGTTCCCAGCGGCACGCAGGCCGGACGCGGTGCGCTGTTCTACGGCGAAGGCGGGACGGACGATGCCGAAGATGCCGACATTATCGTGCACGAATATGCGCATGCATTGATGGAATGGATCGCGCCGGGCACGTTCGGCGGCGGATTCGGCAGCGAGTCGCGCGCGCTGAGCGAAGGGACGGCGGACTACTGGGCGTTCTCCGCGCACGTGGACGCGCGGCGCGCGTCGGGTCGCGATCCGTACTGCCTCGCCGACTGGGACGCGCGCTGCTGGCTGGACGCGTCGTCCGAGCGCTGCGCCTATCCGGCCGGCAGCGACTGCCTGCGCCGCGTGGACAGCACGCGCACCATGGCGGACTACGAGCCGGGCGACCAGTCCGGCGTCGAGCATCGCAACGGCGCGATCTGGTCGTCCGCGCTGCGGGAGTTGCGCGAGCAGATTCCGCGCAGCGAGATGGACACGATCGTGCTCGAGTCGATGTTCGGCGCGCCGCCGCGTCCGACGTTCGCGGTGATGGCGCGGCGTCTCATCGAAGCGGATCGCGAGCTTTACCAGGGCGCGCACATCGGCTTGATCTGCACGTCGATGGGCAAGCGGGGCATCCTCACCGAATGCGAAGTGCCGATGCGCGGCGAGCTGACGCACTTTCAGTCTTCGCCGCACGGCATCGCCATTCCCGAGAACGCGGAAGGCATCGCCTCGACGATCACCATCAGCGACACACGCGCGATCGAGAAGCTGTACGTGCGCGTCGACATCGCGCACTCCGCGCGCGGCGATCTGCGCATCGAGCTGATCGCGCCGGACGGCACGGTCATCCTGCTGCAGCCGTCATCGAGCTCGCGCACGCCGGACATTCACGTGACGTACGGCCTGACCGCCGCGCCCGCGCAATCGCTGGACGTGTTTCGCGGACGCAGCGCCGCGGGAACGTGGACGCTGCGCGTCGCCGATCGCGCGCCGCAGGACCAGGGAACGCTGCTCTCGTGGGGCCTGGACATTCAGTTCGCCGGCGACGAGCCCGCGGCGTCGCGCCCGCGCGGAGCACCGGCGCAGATGCTTCCCGTCGTCGCGCACCTCTACGGACAATCGGGCGCGTACGTCTCGGACGTGCGCATCGCGAACACGGGCACCACGCCGCAGATCGCCACGCTGATTTTCACGCGCAGCGCGAAGAACGGGCTCGATGAGTTTCTGGCCACACGCGTCTTCGTCGATGCCGGTCAGACGCTGTCGTTCGACGACGTCGTCGATCGCACGTTCCACACCGCCGGCAGCGGCTCGCTGGAGATCCTCGGCGAGGTGGAGGTGATGAGCCGCACGTATCTGGTCACGCCGAACGGCACGCTCGGCCAGGACGTCCCCGCGAACCTCGACACCACCGCGCTCGGCGAGCCCGCCCTTCTGGTCGCGCCGTATCCCGAAGAGAACACGCGCTCGAATGCGGGCATCACGGAGACGGCGGGCGGACGCGGAGTGATCCTCGCGGGCGGTCGCGAGATCGCGATCGAGCCGTTCAGTCACGTGCAGTTTCCGGTGTCCGGCGCGCTGCTCACGATTCGCGTGGTCAGCGGCGACGCGCGCGTCGCCGCGTACATTTCGCAACTGCGCAATGACGACGCGATGTTCATCCCGGCCCGGAGCGCGCGAGAGCGCAGCGGCATCGCGCCCGCGATCACGGGTCCGGTGTGGCGCAGCGATCTGTGGATCGGCGGCGATCCCGGCGCGGCGCGGATCGAGGCGACGAAGGACGGATCCGCGATCGCAGCCACGCTCGGCCCGGCGGTGTTCGCGGGCACGCGCATCGTGCATGGCGCGACCATGCAGTACGTGGCGTTCCAGCCCCCGACCGCGGGGCCGCAGACGCTGCTCTTCATCGAGAACGGCGACGCGTATCGCACGAACATCGGCATCGCGTCGATGGGGGAAGCCGCCGCGGAAGTGATCGTCTACGACGCCGCGGGAGCGGAGGTCGAGCGCCATCAGCTCGCAACCGAGGGAGGAATCGCGCAGGTTCCGGTCGCGTCGCGCGTCTCCGGCGGGCGCGCGGTGGTGCGCTTCACACGCGGGGCAGGCATCGACTGGGCTTCCGTCATCGACCGCCGCAGCGGAGACGCGACATTCTTCGCCGGGCAGTGAGTCGTGTATCCTCTCGCCCGCCATGTCCCTGACTTCGCCCCAGCAGACGCTGCCGGAGGCGCAATCGCTGGCGCAGCTTCCCGTCAAGATCCTCGAAGAGGTGCTCCGGCAACTGCGCAGCACGCGCAACGACATCATCCGGTTCGCCGTATGGAACGTTCGTAATCTCACCGACGACGACTTCAACAAGACCGACGACCGCAAGCTCCTCGGCTACTTCCGGCAGGATCTGCTGGAAACGCGTTTCCTGTCGAAGGGCCGCCGCATCGATCTCATTCAACTCTGGCACTGGTACGACGATCAGATGAGCGGCGTCGAGCCGTTGCTGGTGGACGGCGAGGAAGTCTTTCTCAACATCCAGGACAAGGATCTGGAGAAAGTGCGCAAGCGCATTCAGGAGATCCACGCATTCCTGCCCACGCTGCGCGGCGACGACCTCGATGCGTTCCGGCGCGTGAAGTACAAGCTGCGCCGCACGGTGATGCGCCTGACGTACGACCTGCATCATCTCTTCAAGCGCCTGGAGAAGTACCGCAAGAACGTGTTCATGAGCACCGGCACTCTGCCACGCCTCTCCGAGCGCGTGCCCCTCGAAGCCGTGGCGGAGATTCCGGATCCGGAGCCGATGCCGGACGACCACGACGAGTAGGGTGTCATCCACGCACCGCGCTCCGCAGGTGTCATCCCGAGCCGCCGCAGCGAAGCGGAGGACGGTCGAGGGACCTTCCAGCGCGCCGACGGAGAAGGTCCTTCGACTGCGCTCCGCTCCGCTCAGGATGACACCTCGGCTCGTGTCATCCGCGCGTGTCATCCCGAGCCGCCGCAGCGAAGCGGAGGACGGTCGAGGGACCTTCCAACGCGCCACGGGGAAGGTCCTTCGACTCCGCTGACGCTCCGCGCGTGTCATCCCGAGCCGCCGCAGCGAAGCGGAGGACGGTCGAGGGACCTTCCAGCACGCCACGGGGAGGGTCCTTCGACTCCGCTGAC
>DATLBM010000395.1:0-12218 GCA_035526885.1 Thermoanaerobaculia bacterium
CGCGCGTGCGCATTCGCGAATTCTCCGCGCTGCTCCCGATCTCGCACGCGGCGCACTACGGAGTCATCGCGGCCGCGGGCTTGTGGCGCGGTCCCTTCAGCGTCGCATTCGGACTGGCCGTGTGGCTGCTGATGCTGTGGAACGCGCTGCGGCCGAGCGCGATCGCGATCTCCATCCTGTGGATTTCGTTCGTCGTCGCCTTCGTCCGTCCGGGCGCGATTCACGTCGCCGTCGAGGCGATTCTGCTCGGCGCCGCCTTCATGCGGTGGAAAACGTGGCGACGGGCTTCAGCCCGTCGCCATTTCGACATCGCGACGGGCTGAAGCCCGTCGCCACATTTGCAAACCCCTACGAGCCGTAGCGCGACAAAACCGCGTTGCTACAATCGCGGTACGTGGCAAAGAAAGCCGTCGTCTACTCCTGCATCGAATGTGGCGCCCAGGCTTCGAAGTGGCTGGGGCGTTGTCCCGACTGCAATGCCTGGAACTCCTACGCGCAGGAAGAGGCGCCGGCCGCCGTCGCGCATCAGACGGCGATGAGTGTGGCCGGCGGTCCGATGCCCATCGGCGCCGTCGACTTCGACGCCGCGCCGCGCGTCACCACGCGCATCCCGTCGCTCGATCGCGTCCTGGGCGGCGGTCTCGTTCTCGGCGCCGTCACGCTCGTCGGCGGCGAGCCGGGCATCGGCAAGTCCACGCTCCTGCTGCAGGTGGCCGAGGAGCTCGCGCAAAATGGCGCGGTGCTGTACGTGTCCGGCGAAGAATCGCCGCGCCAGATCGCCATGCGCGCGCGCCGCCTCGGCACCACCAGCGACAACATCCGCCTCTACACCGAGACCTCGATTGAGCGCATCCTGGCCGAAGTCGAGAAGATGAAGCCCGTGGCGCTGATCGTCGACTCGATCCAGACCGTGCACACCGTCGCCAATCAGTCCATGCCCGGATCGGTGGCGCAGGTGCGCGATTCCGCGGGCACGCTCATGGCCGCGGCCAAGCGCCTTTCGCTGCCCGTGTTCCTCATCGGCCACATCACCAAGGAAGGCACGATCGCCGGACCGAAAACGCTCGAGCACATCGTCGACACGGTCCTCTACTTCGAGGGCGAGAAGTTTCAGAACTACCGCGTCGTGCGCGCGTACAAGAACCGCTTCGGCCCTGCGAACGAAGTGGCCATTTTCGAGATGCATGATGACGGGCTGGAGGAAGTGCCGAATCCATCCGCCGCGCTGATCTCGCAGCGAAGCCAGTCGCCGGGATCGGCGATCCTGGCCGCGGTGGAAGGCACGCGGCCGCTGATGATCGAAGTGCAGGCGCTGGTTTCGCCGACGCATTTCCCGTCGCCGCGGCGCATGGCCATGGGCATCGACGCCAACCGCGTATCGCTGTTGATCGCGGTCTTGGAGCGCAAGGGCGCGGGGACGTTCGTGCAGCACGACATCTACGTCAACGTCGCCGGCGGATTGCAGATCGACGAGCCGGCGCTGGACCTCGGCGTCATCGCGGCGGTGATGTCCTCGCAGCGCAACGTGCCGCTGCCGCACGACCTGGCGCTCTTCGGCGAAGTGGGTCTCCTCGGCGAGATCCGCAGCGTCTCCCAGCCCGATCTTCGCGCGCGCGAGGCCGCGGCGCTGGGCTTCCGGCGCATCGTCGTGCCGCAGTCGAATGCCGCCGAGATCCGCGCAGACATCGAGGTCGTGGCCGTGCGGCGGGTGGAGGATATCGCCGCGCACTTGTTCGCTTAGTTGCTGGTTTTCCACCGCCCGCACACCCGTTGCTTTGTTGCTTGCGGTGCATGGATTCGCATTCCACGGTCGTGGATTCGCTTTCCTCGCCCGTGGGGTCGCTTGCCGCCGCCCGCGCGCCGCCCCCCTTTACAACCTGAGCAGCGCCCGCTTACACTGCGCTCCGGTCCCCCAAGCAGTAACCACGTCCCGGAAGCCATGAAAGCCAATCGCGATCGCTTTGGGTGGGTGTGCAGGCTGATGGCCGCGCCGGCCGTCGTCCTTTTCCTCACCACCGCCTGTGCGACGACGACCGTCGTCGTGGCGACGCCGCCTCCTCCCGCGACGCAGTCCGACGACGACGATTTCAGCGATCTGATCGCGCAGCTGCGCGCCGATCTCAGTCGCTACAACGCGCGCCACGTCGAGAAGGCACCCACGCTCACCGCCACCGCCGGGACGAAGAAAGAGCGCGACACCGAGTTCGCCGCGCGCGCCAAGGCGCTCTTCGCGCCGCTCAATGGCGCGTCGCTGCTGATGCCGGTCGTGGGCGTGCAGTCGTTCGATCTGTCGAACAGCTGGGGCGACTCGCGCGACGGCGGCAAGCGCCGCCACAAAGGCATCGACATCTTCGCGCCGAAAGGCACGGGGGTCATCGCGGTGACGGACGGCATCGTCAGCTACATCGGCGATCAGCCCAAAGGCGGCCTCTGTCTCTGGCTGACGACCGAGAACGGCCAGTCCTTCTACTACGCGCACCTCGATCGCTGGGCGGCCGGCCTCTACGAAGGCATGGAAGTCCGCAGCGGCGATCTCCTCGGCTACGTCGGCAACACCGGCAACGCCAGGACCACGCCCTCCCATCTCCACTTCGGCGTCAATGACAACGACGAGATGGTGAACCCGTATCCGATCCTCACGAAAGCCGTGCCGGTGAAGCGCGCGCGCGTGGCGGTCGAATCAGCGGGTGCGGCGCTCGGCACGCATTAACCTGTAACGATCCGGCGGGCGCGGACACTACTCCTCAAGGAGTCCCCACACATGAAGCGTTCCCTTCGCGTTTTCGCAACGCTCGTCATCGCTCTGTTTCTCCTCACCTCGTGCCGCTCGCGGGGCCTCGTCATCGAGAACGTGGCCGTATCACCGTGGAGCGACGGGCATACCGCCGGCGCCACGTTGCAACTCGTGAACGCGGGCAACACTACGCTGAAGGACGTGCGGGTGAAGGAGATCGAGATCGACGACGGCCGCCACACCGGGCCGGTCGCGCTGCCGATCCACCTCGGCGACCTCGCACCGGGCAAGGACGTGCTGCTGGACGCGTTGCTGAACCTGACGGGCATCGACGGACGGGCGCGCTCGCTGCGCGTCGAGGGCGACTTCCTCCGCAACAACCGCTGGCGGCATTTTCACGCCGCGCGCACGATCAGCCCGAACCTGCCGTCGAACGCACCCATCGGCACGTTCCCGGGAGTGGCGGTGAAGCAGCATCTGGCCACGGCCACATTCCCCGTGCTGCCGCCGGGTCCCACGCGCCCGCCGAATGCGGAGACGCCGATGATGATTCCCATCGGACCGCCGCGCGTGGTCTTCCCGCCCACGCCGACCGGCACGGCGCTGGGCACCTCGCCTGCCGCCGCGGGCGTGCAGATCCCCGTCAACAGTACGATGAACGACATCGGCGGCGTGCCTCCCGATCCGAACGCCGCCGCGGCCTCGCCCACCGGCGTGTCGCTCGTGACCTGGAACACCGGCATCAGCTTCTCCGCCAACGGCGGCGGCGCGTTCACCGACATCCCGCTGTTCTCGCCGCAGCCCGGCAATCCGGCGCGCACCACGTTTTTCCCGCAAAGCGACGGCGGCCTCTGTTGCGACCAGGTCGTGGTCTACGTGCCCAACCAGAACATCTTCGTCTGGGTGCTGCAGTACAACCCGGTCTTCAACGGGACCAACATCACCCGCACGTCGCGCCTGCGCGTGGCCTGGGCCACGCCCGCGGATGTGGCCGCGGATTTCTGGAACGCATGGACGTTCATCGACCTGACCGGGATCGACACCCCGGGCGTGTCCACCGGTCTGGGGATCGCCGCGAACGAGCATCTCGACTATCCCGACCTCGCCTTCTCGGACACGTTCGTGTACGTGAGCGTCGATCGCGGCTGGCCCGACAACCCGGGCTCGATCTACCTGGGCCGGCGGATCGTGGCGCGGCTCAGTCTCGCCGACATGGTCAACACCGCGAGCGCGAACGTGAGCTTCGGCTTCGGCGAGCTGACCGGATCGAACGGCGTGACGAAATCGCACTTCATCCAGCGGGCGCCGGGCACGATGGTGGTGGGCGCACTCGACGACACCAGCACGATGCGCGTCTACACGTGGCCCGATTCCTCGGGCTCGATCTCGCAGAGCACCGTCGCCATCAGCCAGATCCAGACGAACTACACCGCGCCCGCGCCCGACGGCAACGACTGGTACGCGGTGTCTTTCCCCGGCAACATCACCGGCGGCGCGTATCGCAACCGCGCCGGGCGCGACGAGTATCTCTTCGCCTTTGACGCCGGCGTCAGCGCGCCGGGACGTCCGCGCTCGTACCTGCGTTTGGAGACGCTCACGCCGAGCGGCGGCGGCTACTCGGTCGCCGAGGAGTACGACGTCTGGAATCCCGACTATGCGTTCGGACTGGGCGGGCTCGGAAGCGACGGCAGCGAGATCGGCATCACGCTGGCGGTGGGCGGCGGCACGATCGGCTTCCCGCAGTTCGCCGTCGGCTACAAGGACGACTTCGTCGTCTTCACCGTCACCGGCAGCAACGGCGTGCAGAGCGGACGGTTCGGAGACTACGTTCCGAACCGTCTCGTGCCCGGCCCGGGACTGATGTTCGCCACGGGCGTCTACGAGATGACGTGCTCTCCCTGCAACGTGCGCATGCGTTACGTGCAGTACGGCCGCACGAACACGGACCCCGACATCCACTGAGCCGCTACATCAATTCGCGCCACGGCCGCATGACGAACTCACGCTCCCCCGCCCGCGGGTGGGGCAGCGTGAGCTCGCGCGTGCGCATGCGCAGCGCGTCGTAGGCGATGAGATCGAGATCGATCACGCGCGGCTCATTGCGCGCGCCGCGTCTCACGCGCCCGAGTCGCTGCTCCAGCGCCAGCAGGGCGTTCAGCAACGAATGCGGGCCGAGCGTCGTGTAGCCGATCACCACCGCGTTCAGAAACATCGGCGGCGGCGCATCGACCGGCTCGGTCTCGATGAACGAGCTGACGCGCACGACCCGAATGGGCAGCTCGCGAATGGCGCGGCGGAGGTGGTACGCGCGGTTGCCGAGGTTCGAGCCGAGGGCGATGACGACGGTCTTACTCAATGTTGATTTCGTTCGCGAGCTCGTTGACGTCGTCCGTCGCGCACGGAAAGTACGCGCGCAACTGGCCGCCCGCGCTCTCGATGGCCTCGACGATGCCGTCCGTGTACTGGCCGTTCTGGAAGCGCGTGGTCAGCTTCGCCGCGATCTCGTCCCAGAAACCCGCGGGCACTTTCGCGTTGATGCCCTCGTCGCCGAGAATCACGAATCGCTGTTCCTCGGCGGCGATGAACAGCAGCACGCCGTTGCGCAGCGCGGTCTTGGTCATCCCGAGGCGCTCGAACGTGCGCTCGGCGACGTTGCGAATCTCGGCGCCCGCCTTCGGCTGCACGTGAACGCGGATCTCGCCGGAGGTCATCTTCTCCGCGCGCTGAATGGCCTCGACGATGCGCAGCTGATCGAGTGACGCCAGAAACTCCTTCTGCTGCATCACCAGCCTCCTGTGGCCCCGCCGCCGCCAAAGCTACCACCGCCGCCGGAGAAGCCGCCACCGCCGCCGAAACCGCCGCCCCCGAATCCTCCGCCACCGAAGCCGCCGCCGCCGAACGTCGTGCCGCCGCCGCCGAAGAACATCGGGAAGATGCAGCCGCCGCATCCGCTGCGCCGCCGCGTGAGCATCGGCACGAGGATGAAGAAAACCACGAAGAGGATGAGCAGCAGCGCAGGAATGGGAAGGTCACCGCTCTGCTCCGGCTGGCGCGTACCGCGTTCCTGCTGCAGCGGAGGCACCGGCTCCTCGCCGGTCTTGATTTTGGCGATGATCGCGTCCGCGGCGGCGTTCAATCCGCCCGCGTAGTCCTTCTGCAGAAAGTGCGGCGCGATCTGGTCGCGGATCACGCGCGACGAGAACGCGTCGGTGATCGTGCCTTCCAGTCCGTAGCCGACTTCGAACCGGATCTTGCGCTCCTGCGCGAACACGAACAGCACCAGGCCGTTGTCGTACTTTTTCTGGCCGACCTTCCAGCGCCCCACGCAGCGGATGGTGAAGTCTTCGATCGACTCGCCTTCCAGCGACGGGAACGTATAGACGATGAACTGCGCGCCGCTGGACTGCTCGAAAGCGCGCAGCTTCGTGTTGAGCAGGTCGACTTCGGTGCCGCCGAGGATGCCGGCGCGGTCGGTCACCCACTGCGTGGGCGGCGGAGGCACTTCCAGCGCGGCGACGGTCGTCGCCGCGCTGAGAAGGAGCGCGAGAAGAAAACGTTTCACCGCGTGCCGGTGGTGGCCGTGGTTGCGGTCGTGGAAGTCGTGGCGGTGTTGCCGAAGTCGAAGTTCACGGTCGGGGCCTGATCACTGCCGGCCTGGCCCTGGAAGTACGCCTTCTGTTTGAACCCGCTCATGCTGGCCACGAGGCTGGCCGGAAAACGGCGGATGGCGGTGTTGTAGCCCTGCACCGCGGTGTTGTAGCGCTGGCGCTCGACCGCGATGCGGTTCTCCGTCCCTTCCAGCTGCGACTGCAGCTCGAGGAAGTTCTGGTTCGACTTCAGGTCGGGATATTTCTCCACGACCACGAGCAGTCGCGACAGCGCATTCGTCAGGCCGGCCTGCGCCTGCTCGAACTGGCGGAACTGCGCCTCGTTCGACGGGATGTCCGCCGCCGTTCCCGGAGGTCCGGCCGGCATGGCCACCTGACCGACGCGCGCGCGTGCGTTGACGACGGCTTCGAGAGTGGACTTCTCGAAGTTCGCCGCGCCCTGCACGGTGCGCACGAGATTCGGGATCAGGTCGTAGCGCCGCTGATACTGGCTCTGTACCTGCGCCCACTGCGAGTTGACGTTCTCCTCGAGCCCGACCAGGTTGTTGCGCACGCTCACGAAGAACGCGCCCCCGATCAGGACGATGAGGATGAGAACCGCGACACAACCGAGGAGTCCGACGTTCCGCATCACTGCACCTCGCTAGTACTCTTCTTCATCGTCGTCCGCTTCTTCTTCGCGCTCGTCTTCGGCGGGAGTGAACTCCTCCCCTTCTTCGTCCGACGACTCCGCGGTTGGTGCGGCCGGCGTGAATTCTTCTTCCTCGACCGGCTCCTCGACGGCCACGCGTCTGCTGCGCGGCGCGGTGTAGACCGGCGTTTCGTCGGCATCGCGCTGATCCGCGCCGCACTTCGGGCACAGAGGCACGGGCTTGCCGAGGTCGTAAAACTTCGTGTGGCAGCTATAGCAGGTGTACTTCTTTCCCAGCTCAGGCATTTCGTTCCGGATCTCCCCTTCGAAAAAGCGGCGAAACCTTAGCACAAAAAAAGAAGGGGCAAGCCGTTCAGCCTGCCCCTGCAATTTCTCTGCTATTGCGTTTCGCTATCGCGTCTTCGGATTCGCTTGCGCCGCGCGCGTGCTGCGCTCGGCCTCCGCGGACTCGCCGCCCTGACGGCGGACGTTCGCGGCCACGCTGGCCAGCTTCTGCGCCTCGGGGAACAGCTGCAGCGCCTTCTCGACCTGCGCGTCGCCCTGCAGACGATACGGATACGAAGCATCGAAGCCGTACTTCGCCGCGACGATCTCCGCCTTCAACGCGCGCTCGATGTACTTGTGATCCTCGGCCTTGGCCAGCGCATCGCGGATGTCGGCCTCGGTGGCGATCTCCGCGGCGGCGGCGTGATGCACGAACTCCTCGAGGATGGCCGGGGTGATGGCCAGGTCCTTTTTCACGTCCGGATGCTTGGCCGCGTACTCGACGGCGTAGTTGAAGATCGCGCTGCGCACTTCCAGCAGCTGCGTGGTGCGCGCGAGCGAGGGCTGCTTGACGATGACGTCCGGCGTGATGCCGCCGCCGCCGTACACGATGCGGCCCGTCGCGGTCTTGAACTGCTCGCGCTGCGAGAGCGGAACCTCGGGACCGTTCTCGCTCTCGTCGGCCATGTAGTAGTCGTAGACCGAGGAGTAGTCGCGCTGGATGTTGCGGCCGGCGGGCGTGTAGTACTTCGAGGTGGTCAGCGCGAGGCCGGCGCCGTACTGCAGCGTGTACACGCTCTGCACGAGCCCTTTGCCCCACGACGTCTCGCCGACGATGATGCCGCGGTCGTGATCCTGAATGGCTCCAGCCACGATCTCCGAAGCCGAGGCGCTGCCGCGGTTCACGAGGACGACCAGAGGCAGATCGAACTTCTCGTGCTTGCCCGGCGCGGTGTACTCCTGCATCGAGTCCGCGGTGCGGCCTTTCGTGTAAACGATCATCTGTCCCTTCTCGAGGAAGTGATCGCTCACGCCGACGGCGGCGTCGAGCAGTCCGCCCGGATTCATGCGCAGGTCGAGCACGAGCTTCTGCATGCCCTGTCCTTCGAGCTTCTCGATCGCTTCGTCGAGCTCGCGCACGGTCGTGGAGGTGAAGTCCTTGATGCGGATGTAGCCGACGCCCGGCTGCAGCATCAGCACGTTGGAGATGGAGTTGGTGGGGATGGCGGCGCGCGTGATCGTCAGCGGGATCGGCTCTTTCATGCCGATGCGCTTGATCTTGATCGAGACGGTGGTGCCCTTCGGGCCCTTCAGGCGCTTGACCACTTCGTCGAGCGAGAGGTCGTCGGTGTTGACGCCTTCGACTTCGGAGATCACGTCACCGGCGCGGATGCCCAGGCGCGCGGCGGGCGTGCCTTCGAGCGGGGTGATCACGGTGACCTGATCGTTGCGCTTGGTCACCAGGATGCCCAGGCCGTAGAACGTGCCTTTCTGGCGATCCTGCATGTCCGAGTACTCCTTCGGCTCGAGGAAGGAGGTGTGCGGATCGAGCGTGCGCAGCATGCCGTCGATGGACGCGTACACGAACTTGTCCGAGCCGATGTCCTCGGCCGAGTTCGCGGTGACGGCGTTCAGGAGGTCGGTGTACTCCTTGATGCGCTTGTTGAAGTCGGCGTTCGCGGGCGTCGCGCCGAACAGGCGGTTGCCGTAGATGCCGCCGAGCAGCGTGGCTCCGGCCAGGGCCGCGACCAGAGTCAGGGAAAAAGTCCACTTCTGCGTTTTCTGAATTTTCGCCATCGTTGTCGCGCCCTTTTCCGGCTACGCGTTACACTGTGGAGGTCGTAACGCCATTATAGAGTCGGAGTATTCGGCCAGAGGGTGGTGTTCACGCCGCTGTCACCGCTCCGTCGAGGTCCGCTGAAAAGAATGTTCGGTTCACTCGGAGTCTCAGAGCTCCTCCTCATCTTCATCGTCGTCCTGATCGTCTTCGGTCCGCGGAGAATCCCCGAGATCGGCCGCACTCTCGGGAAGTTCATGGGCGAGTTCCGCAAGGCCACCGACGATCTCAAGAACACCATCGAGCGCGAGGTGCGCCTCGAGGAGCTCAAGAAGATCACACCGCCGTCGCTGGAGTCGCTCATGACGCCGCCGGAGTCGGTATCAAGGACTGAGCCAGTCGTTGATCCGGACACGGAGACGGCGCAGGCCGATCTCACTCAGCCGCAGCTCGACACTCCACCCGTCACCACGGTCGATGACGAGGCGGCGCGCTCCTGATGTCGGACGAACCGATCCGCGATCCCGAAGCCGAACTGCCGAAGATGTCGTTCCTCGATCACCTCGAGGAGCTGCGCAAACGGCTGCTGGTCTCACTCATCGCCGTTGCGGTCGGCTTCTTCGCCTGCTGGGCGTTTGCCGAGCGCATCTTCGCGGAGTTGCAGAAACCGCTCGCGCAGTTTCTGGCGCCCGGCGACAAGCTCGCCTACACGCGGCTGACCGCGCCGTTCTTCCTCTACATGAAGGTGGCGTTCTTCGCGGGACTGTTTCTTTCCGCGCCGGTGGTGCTGTACCAGCTCTGGATGTTCATCGCGCCCGGCCTCTACAAGAAAGAGCGCCGCCTGGCCGCACCGTTCATCATCTTCGGATCGCTGTTCTTCCTCATCGGCGGCTACTTCGGCTACCGCTTTCTGCTCCCCGCGACGTGCAGCTTCTTCGTCGAGACGGGCAAGCAGTTCAAGCAGATGGTCACGGTGGACGACTACTTCTCGTTCGCCAGCACGATCATCCTCGCCTGCGGTCTCGTGTTCGAGACCCCGATCCTGATCTTCTTCCTGGCCCGCCTGGGCATCGTCACCCCGGCGTTCCTGATGCAGAAGTTCAAGTACGCGGTGGTGCTGTCGTTCATCATCGCCGCGATCGTCACCCCCACTCCGGACATGGTGACGCAATCGGCGCTGGCGATCCCGATGATCCTGCTGTACCTGATCGGCGTGGCGGTGGCGTATCTGTTCGGGAAGAAGGTGGAGTAGTCGCGCCGCAGGCTTCGCGCGCGGCGAGCGGCGAACTCCGGGCTTCGTCGCATGCGGCTCCGCGAGTATGATCTCGATGCGGCCTTGCCGCGACGAGGGATTCGGTGATCATAAGTCGCTTAATCGCAAAGAATTGGCGTAACTTTCGAACGCTTGACGTGAGCTTTCGCGAACGGCAGTTCATCGTCGGTCCGAACGCTGCCGGTAAGTCGAACCTGCTCGACGTGTTCCGCTTTCTTCGCGATATTGCAAAGCCTGAGGGCGGCGGCCTGCAGAAAGCATTGAAAGATCGCGGCGGGGTATCCAAAGTACGCAGCCTCTCCGCACGACGCGATCCAGTCATCTCACTCGAGATACACCTTTCCGAATCGCCGGACACCGAACCCGATTGGAGGTACGCAGTCGGGATTCGACAGCAAACGCGAGCGCTACGGTTGCCGTTTGTCAGTTATGAGCGTGTCTGGCATCGTGGCCGGCAGGTACTCGATCGCCCGAATGAGGACGATCAGGCCGATCCCGCGCGGTTGACGCAGACGTATCTCGAGCAGATCGGGGCCAATGCGAGCTTTCGTGAGGTAGCGCGGTTCCTTCAGACCATCACGTACCTCCACCTCGTGCCGCAGTTGCTGCGATTCGCCGACCAGATTCAGGGGCGAATCATCGAGGACGATCCCTTCGGGCAGAGTTTCTTGGAGCGTGTGGCAAAAACGTCTGAAAAAACACGCAACGCTCGCTTCAAGACGATCGAGGACGCGGTCAAAATCGCAGTGCCGCAACTCCAGCAGCTCCAGTTCACCCGTGACGAGTCGACTGGACGACCGCATCTTCGCGCGCTGTACTCGCATTGGCGCATGAACGCCGGATGGCAGCAGGAGGACCAGTTTTCAGACGGTACTCTGCGCCTGATCGGTCTTCTTTGGGCGTTGCTCGAAGGCGATTCGCTTCTTCTCCTCGAGGAGCCGGAACTGTCGCTCAACGCCGGTATCGTCGCGCAACTTGCGCCGCTCATCTACAGGTTTCAGAAGGCAAAGCGCCGTCAGATCATGGTGAGCACCCACAGTGAAGCATTGTTGACCGAAGAAGGCATTGACGCGCGCGAAGTCCTTCTGCTCACGCCCGCAAGCGAGGGTACCGCCGTGGTTGTGGCAAGCGACGTCGATGAAATCAGGGCGCTACTCGAAGCTGGGTTTACCGTGGGAGAAGCCGTGCTGCCGCGAACCCGGCCAGAAGAGGCTTCGCGTCTCACGTCAGTGGGCTGAGCGATGATCATCGCTGTCGAGGACCCGCTGAGCGAAGCCATTGCTCGCAAACTGTTCGCCGAACTGCGACCAGACCTGCCAATCACGAGCTTCCTGGGTAATCACGGCAATACCTACCTCCGCTCCAAGGCGCGCGACCTGAATCGTGCCGCGGCAACCGTGCCTGTGTTCCTGCTCACCGACCTCGATTCGCCGTCCGCGTGTCCGCCTGGTGTCATCGCCGAGTGGCTAGGACGGCAACCGGCGCCGCTGTTCTTGTTTCGTGTCGCGGTAATGGAAGTTGAGTCCTGGGTCCTGGCCGACCGTGCTCAGATCGCGCCCTTCCTCGGGGTGCCGGAGCATAGAATCCCTTTGGACACGGATACGATCCCGAATCCCAAACAGTTCCTGGTGAATCTCGCACGACGGTCACGTTCGACCGGGATCCGGACCGATCTCGTGCCGGTCGCCGGTTCAACGGCTTCGGTAGGCCCGATGTACAACCCGCGGCTCGGGACTTTCGTCAGTACGCAGTGGAGTGCGGTCCGTGCGCGTGCCTCATCTCCGAGTCTTGCGCGCACGGTCGAGCGGCTGCGGCGCGCTTAGTCGTCCCCTCAACTGCTCCTGAGCTTCGGAACTGGCACAACGCCTGTCGCACCGCCCACGTGATGAACGTCTCGACGTCCTGAGTGT
>DATLBM010000396.1:0-6959 GCA_035526885.1 Thermoanaerobaculia bacterium
CACGGCATGAACGGATGCAGGTGCTCTCCATCCGGTGTGACGCCGGTGCGCAGCGCCTTCAGGAAATCCGCTTCGCTCCAGCGGCCGATGCCGGTTTCGTCGTCCGGCGTGAGGTTCGACGGATTGGCGGGAAAGCCTTCCGGCGGCTTGGCCATGCCCGCGAGCATCCGCGTCATGTCCGGGGACTGGCGGATGCCGCGGCGTTGCGTGTGGCAGTCGGCGCAGAGGCCGACACTCTTCGACAGATACTGGCCGTACTCCGGCGTCGCGCCGGCAGGCGGCGCGGTCATCGACGCGCCTTCTTTCGGCCGCAGGAAGAAGAGCTTCCCGATCTTGAACGCGATACTCGGACTCTGTCGCACTTCGTTCTTCACCGGCGGGAGACTCTTCAGATAGCGCGCGACGGCGAGCGCGTCGTCGTCGGACATGCCGTGCAGCCACTCGTACGGCATCACCGGAATGAGCAGCCGTCCGTCCCTGCTCACGCCGTTGCGAATGGCGCGCACGATCTCGCCCTCGATCCGCGCGCCGAGGCCTGTCTCTGCATCCGGCGTGAGATTCGATGCCCGCGCGATGCCGATGCGCCAGTTCCGAAACTCCATCCCGCCGGAGAGCGGCCCATCGACGTTCGACTTCGGATCCGCGGCGTGGCAATGCCCGCACACGGCCACGTTGCGCACGATGTATTCGCCGCGCGCCGCATCCGCGGCGCTCGTGTGCAGCGCGGGAACGGGCACGCTCGCGGTGCGGCATCCGAGTGCCATGACACAAGACAAAAACACGACCCGGCGCATGCACGCCGAAGCGTGCATAAGGAACGCCAGTCAGTGTGGCCGGTAATGGATGATGCTTTGGTATCCGGCCGACCACATGTGGGACCGGTGCAGAACGCTGACCGAGAACTCTCGATCGGATTCCGGAATCTCGTCCACGAAGACGTCTGCCGGTCTCCGCCGGTCGTCCTCCTCGTCGAGAAACGAGATCCGGCGCAGGTCGAAGGTGAAGGTTCTTTCCTGGCCCGGCGCGAGCGACCACTTCACGTTCGCCGCCTCGGCGAGCGGCTGGTAGGCGGTCGTCCTGTGCGTGGAAGTCCGGCCCACCTGGAGCATCGCGATCCGATCGACGCGCACTCTCCGCTGACTGGTGTTGCGCACGCGCAGGAGCAGCGTTTTGGTCTGAGCGTACGGTTCGACAGGCCGCAGCGACGCGGTAACGGGCACGGTTGCCCAGTCCTGGACCGTGCGGCCGCGGCGCCGGCACCCGGGAGCGAGCACCACGAGTCCGACGAGGATCGCTGGCAGAAGTCTGTTTCGCATGTGGTTCAGACGGGCCCGCCTCGTACGAAGTTCCTCCATTGACTTGCTCCTCCCTCCAGGAGTAGCTTCTGTAACCGGTTACACGAATCCATGGCGCGCATGCCCGCTCGCATTGCCGATCTCCCCGCGAACGTCACGATCCGCGACGTTGCCGCGCGGGCCGGTGTGTCCGTGGCCACCGTCTCCCGCGTCTTCAATCGGAAGGGTCCCATTCGCGAGGAGACGGTCCGCAAAGTCATGGACGTTGCCGGCGAGATGCAGTACGTCCCGCACGCCGGCGCGCGCAGCCTGTCCACGCGCTCCACGCGCACGATCGGCGTCGTGCTGCCCGATCTCCACGGCGAGTTTTTCTCCGAGGTCATTCGCGGGATCGATGTGGCGGCGCGGGAGAGCGGGTATCACCTGCTGCTCAGCGGCTCGCACGCCGATCGCGATGAGATGCGCGCGGTCGTGCAGGCCGTGCGCGGACTGGTGGACGGATTGATCGTCATGTCGCCCGATCTCGATCCTGCCGCGCTGGTGTGCGATCTGCCGGCGGGCATTCCGGCCGTGCTGCTGAATGCAAAAGCGGACGGGCGTCTCTCCATCACCATCGACAACGCCGGCGGCGCGAAGGACGTCGTTCGCCATCTCGCGGCGATGGGACACAAACGCATCGCCTTCATCACCGGTCCCGCGCAGAACAACGACGCCGAGCAGCGCCGCCGCGGCTTCAAGGCGGGAGCGCGCGCGCACGGCGTCGACGGCGTCGAAGTGGCCGGCGATTTCACCGAGCAGTCGGGATACGAGGCGGCGCAGAAGATCCTGGAGATGAAGCCGCGGCCCACCGCCGTCTTCGCCGCGAACGACTCCATGGCCATCGGCGCGCTGAGCGGCTTCCGCGACGCCGGTCTGAACGTGCCCGAGAAGATGGCCCTGGTGGGATTCGACGACATCCCCATCGCGCGCTTCCTCGATCCGCCGCTGACCACCGTGAAAGTGCCCATCGCCGAGCTGGGCCGCCGCGGATTGCAGCTCCTCATCGGCGAACAAGCCCCGCAGCGTCTGGAAACCTCGCTCGTCGTGCGCCGCTCCTGCGGCGCGGAGCGCAAGAAGAACCCTGGAACGAAGAGGACATAGGAGATCTGGCGATGCTTCGGAAACTCGCAGTCTTTGCAGCCATGCTGCTCCTCGCCGCAACGGCCTTCGCGCAGACCAGCGCGACCATCACGGGCACGGTGCACGACGAAAGCGGCAACATCTTCCCCGGCGCCACGATCACGGCGACGAACACGGCCAGCGGCTTCACGCACACCGCCACCGCCGGCGCCGACGGGCACTTCACGCTGGCCGGCCTGCCGCCCGCGACCTATCGCATCGACGTGACCGCGCCGTCGTACAAAGGCAGCTCGCGGCAGGTGCAGGTGCTGGTGGGCCAGAGCCTGGAGCTCGACTTCAAGCTCACCCCCGACCTCGTCCTCATGGAAAACATCACCGTCCTCGGCGAAGGCACGCAGGTCCTCATGGACACGCGCACCTCCGAGATCACCACCAACATCACCCAGCAGCAGATCGAGAACCTGCCGCAGAACAACCGCAACTTCCTCTCCTTCGCCGGCCTCGCGCCGGGCGTGTCGTTCACGCGCGACACCGAAGGCCAGGGCCAGACGTTCTCCAGCGGCGCGCAGGACGCCAAGCAGGTCAACGTCTTCATCGACGGCGTGTCGATGAAGAACGACATGATCAAGGGCGGCGCGTTCATGCAGGACTCCTCGCGCGGCAATCCCTTCCCGCAGGGCGCGGTGCAGGAGTACCAGGTCCTCACCCAGAACTACAAAGCCGAATACGAGAAGGCCACGGCCGCGGTCATCGCGGCGGTGACGAAGAGCGGCGGCAACAACCTCTCCGGCGACGCCTTCTATCTCTTCCAGAACGAAGGGATGATCGACCAGGACGACTTCGCGAAGAAGCGCGGCGACGAGAAAGGCGACTACGAGCGCAATCAGTACGGCCTGTCGCTGGGCGGACCGATCATCCGCGACCGCCTGCACTTCTTCGTCACCGGCGAGCGCAACGAGCGCGACGTGGTGAGCTCGGTCTTCTACGGTTCCGAGTGGGCCGTCGCGCCGGCGAACGTGAAGACGGCCCTGAGTGGGCAAGAGACCGGCACGATCGTATCGCCGTTCGAGTCGACGCTCTTCTTCGGCAAGCTGTCCTTCCAGCCGACGGCCAATCAGTCCGCCGAGCTCTCCGTGCACACGCGCGACGAGGATGAGATCCGCGGCTTCGGCGGCCAGCGCGTGCGCGAGGGCGGCTCGAACATCGTCATCGGCACCGACGCCGCCACGCTGCGCCACCAGTTCGTCTTCGGCAGCAACGCCATCAACGAGGCCGTGTTGTCGTATCAGAGCATGCAGTGGGCGGACACGGCCACGGACCTGAGCGTCGTGCACCAGAACTTCGTCAACCTGCTCGACGTCGGCGGCAAGGACTTCATCCAGGACCTGGAGCAGAACCGCTACAGCCTCCGCGACGACATCAGCTTCTACTCCAACTTCCACGGCGCGCACACGATCAAGGCCGGCGGCGTGTACAGCAACGTCAACTACGACCTCACCAAGTCGGCGTTCGTCAATCCGCTGTTCGAGTATCGCGGTGCCGAGGCCTGGCAGTATCCGTACAAGGCCATCGTCGGCTTCGGCGATCCGTCGCTCGACTTCGACAACACCCAGTTCGGCGTCTACCTGCAGGACGACTGGAAGGTCAACAAGTTGACCGTCAACGCCGGCATCCGTTGGGACTACGAGACCAACATGCTGAACAACGACTGGGTCACCCCGGCGCCGATCGCCAACGGACTGCGCACCGCCTGCCGCACGTACGGGCAGCCGGTGGGCGGCAAGACCCAGTGGTGCATCCGCGATCTGTTCGACGTCGAGGACTACATCTCCACCGGAAACAACCGCAAGTCGCCGAACGATCTCTTTCAGCCCCGCGTCGGAGCGAGCTACGACGTGCAGGGCAACGGCCGCACGGTGGTCTTCGGCGGCTGGGGCCTCTACTACGACCGCGTCACGCTCAACGACATCTACGACGAGGCCTATCGCCAGCAGTGGAAGCAGTACCAGATCTGCTTCACCGCGGACGGCTCGCCCAATCCGCAGTGCGGCCCGACGGCCGTGAAGTGGGACAACAAGTACCTCGATCCCGCGCAGCTGCGCACGCTCGTGGCCAGCGGCCAGACGGGCGGTCCCGAGGTGTATCTGCTGGAGAATGATACGAAGGCGCCGCAGTCGACGCAGTGGACGGTCGGGTTGCGCCAGCAGCTCGGCAAGTGGCTCGGATCGCTCACCTACGCGAACTCGCGCAGCAAGAACGGTCTGGTGTGGAGCTTCGGCACGGAGCCCACGGGCACGAACTTCGACGACCGCTGGGGCAACTGGATCAGCATCCCGGGCTACGGCCTGATCCTGCGCAGCTACGACGACCGCACGCGCGAGTACGACGGCGTGTATCTCACGCTGGACCGCCCGCGCACGGCCGGCTCGCGCTGGGGCTTCAACTTCGCGTACACGTACTCGGAAGGCTTCCAGAACGCGTCGCTGGATGACGGCGTGGCGTTCTCGTTCGACTTCCTGCCGCCAAACTTCCCGATGTTCGCCGCGAACGGCGACGAGCGCCACAAGATCGTGGCCAGCGGCAGCGTCGGTCTGCCTCTCGGGTTCGAAGCCTCGTCGATCGTCACGCTGGGCTCGGGACTTCCGGTCAGCTATGCCGAGGCGCTCACCGGTCCGTTTCACTACTACCCGAACGGCACGCGCGCCGAAACGCAGAGCTTCCTCGGCGTCGACGAATTCGGCTACCGCTCGGTGGACGTGCGCCTGCAGTGGAACGCGCCGACGTTCTCGCGCGTGCGCGTGAGCCTGATCGGCGAGGCCTTCAACATCTTCGATTACGACAACTACAGCGGCTATGACACGTGGGGCGGCGGACAGAATTCGCCGAACCCGAATTTCCTGGTTCCCAACGCCGAGATCAACACGCGGCGCTTCCAGATCGGAACGCGCATCACCTTCCAATAGTGCGAACCGCGATCGCATCGCTCCTGGTCTGTGCGCTCGCGTGTCAGTCGACCAACGTAGGACGGGCTTCAGCCCGTCCTCCGGGGGGGCGGGCTGACGCCCGCCCTACGTTGATCGACGATCTCCAGCACCGCACTTTCCAGTGGTTCTGGGACACGGCCAACGCGGAGAACGGACTCGTTCCCGACCGCTGGCCGACGGAGTCGTTCTCGTCGATCGCGGCGGTGGGCTTCGGCCTGACCGCATACGGCATCGGCGCGGAGCGCGGCTGGGTCTCGCGCGAGGCCGCCGCGCAGCGCGTGCTCACCACGCTGCGCTTCTTCGAGCACGGCGTCGAAGGCGACAAAGGCTTCTACTACCACTTCGTCGACATGAAGACGGGCAAGCGCTTCAAGGACGTCGAGCTGTCGACCATCGACACGACGCTCTTCCTCGCCGGCGCGCTGTTCTGCCAGTCGTACTTTGATCGCGACAATGCCGCGGAGCGCGAGATCCGCGAGACGGTGGAGCGCCTCTACTCCCGCGCGGAGTGGACGTTCTTCCTCGAGCGCCCGCCGCTCATCTCCATGGGCTGGACGCCGGAGCACGGTCTGCACGACTACGACTACACCGGCTACAACGAGGCCATGATCCTCTACATCCTGGCCCTCGGATCGCCCACGCATCCCGTGTCGCCGCGCGCGTGGAACGCGTACACGGCGACGTACAAGTGGGAGGGGGATCACCTCGCCTTCGCGCCGCTGTTCGGACACCAGTACTCGCACGTGTGGATCGACTTCCGCGGCATCAAGGATCACTTCATGCGCGAGAAGGGCATCGACTACTTCGAGAACTCGCGCCGCGCCACGCTGTTCCAGCGCAACTACGCGATTCAGAACCCGCACGCGTGGCGCGGGTATGGCGAGAACGTGTGGGGCCTGACCGCGTGCGACGGCCCATTCGACGGCGAATGGAACGGCAGGAAGTTCTTCACCTACGCGGCGCGCGGCGTTTCACCGCACGAGCTGCGCGATGACGGCACGATCGCACCGACGGCCGCCGCATCGTCGATCGCGTTCACGCCGGAGCTCTCCACCGCGGCCATCGAGGCGTTCGTGAAAACGTATCCGCGGACGTACACGAAATACGGCTTCATCGACTCGTTCAATCCCACGCTGAACTTCGAGCACAAAGTGCAGATGGGCCACATCGTCGAGGGCGACGCCTGGTACGACAACGACCATCTGGGCATCGATCAGGGACCGATCGTGGCCATGATCGAGAACCATCGCTCGGGGTTGGTATGGGCCACCATGCGGCGCAATGAACACGTGCGTCTTGGGTTGCAGCGTGCCGGGTTTACGGGTGGGTGGTTGGAAAGGTGAAAGGTGAAAGGGAAAAGGTGAACGTGCAGAGCCGTGCGCTGCTCGTGCTGACTTTGAGCTTTTTCCTTTTGCCCTTCGCCTGCTCCGGCGCCCGCCGGAGCAACACGATTGAGTTCTGGGGCCTGGGCCGCGAAGGCGAAGTCATCACCGAACTGCTGCCGCAGTTCGAGCGCGAGACGGGCATCAAGGTCGACGTCCAGCAGATCCCCTGGACTGCC
>DATLBM010000397.1:0-5233 GCA_035526885.1 Thermoanaerobaculia bacterium
GGGCATCACGTGGTCGCCGATGAATTCCGCGACGCTCCCCGACATCCCCGTGCACTCCCTCGCCGTCGATCCCACGAACCCCATCCGCCTCTACCTCGGCACCGACCTCGGCGTCTTCGTGTCGTTCGATCGCGGCCTCACGTGGAGCGCGGAGAACACCGGCTTCGCGAATGCGGTCACCGAGCACGTGATGATCGGCCAGGGCGTGAACGGCCCCGCGGTCTACGCGTTCACGCACGGGCGCGGAGCGTGGCGCGCGGAGCTCGTGTTCCAGTCGAAGCCGCGGCGGCGCGCGGTGCGTTAGAGACCTTCCGCGATCCTCTTCGCAATCAATTGATACCCATCCCCGCCCGGATGGAAGCGATCGACGGACAGGCGATCGCGGTGCGAGAACAAATCCGCCGTGGCCACGAGCGTGAAGTCCGGATCGCTGCCGAATTGCTCGAGCAGTCGCGCGTTCCACCGGTTCACGAGCGACGAGAGCAACTTCCCGTCCGGCGCGGAGACGAACGGGTTGTACAGGCCGATGAAGAAGATGCGCGCGTGCGGATTCGCAGCGCGCACGCGCGCGACGATCGCCGCGATGCGCGACAGCACTTCGCCCATGCGTGCTTCCGCCTCGGCGCGGTTCACGCCGCGCCAGTCCGTACCGCCCCAGAGGTCGTTGCCGCCGATCGAGAGGATGACCGTGTTCGACGAGCGGAGGATGTTCTGGACGTTCGCCGATTCGAGCTGGCGCAGGAGATCGGCCGTGCGCGCGCCGTTGACGCCGAGGGTGGTGGTGCGGGCGGCGCGGATGCCGCGGGTGCGGAGCTCCGCGTCGAGGCGGCCGGAGATGCCCAGGCCTCGCTCATCGCCCGCGCCGCGGGCGAGAGAGTCGCCGAGGATGACCGGCGTGAGGATGCGCGACGGTGCGGGCGCGGCCACGACCGGACGGCCGGCGAAGTTCACGGGCTGGCCGCGATTGCCGGCCAGGTACGAAACGAAGCCGTACGCAAAAACGCACGCCGCGATCACGCCGATCGCCAGCGGGAGATACCAGAAGAGGAAGCGCCGCATGATGTAATTCTCGCGCCAATGACCGCGCTCTCCGCGTCACACCTGACGAAAATCATCGGCGGCCGCACCATCGTCGACGACGTCTCGTTCGATCTGCAGCCCGGCGAAGTGTTCGGCTTCCTCGGCCCCAACGGCGCCGGCAAGACGACGACCATCCGCATGCTCGTCGGTCTGATCAAGCCCACGCACGGCAGCGTCACCGTGTGCGGCTTCGATCAGCGCAGAGAGTTCGAGAAAGCCATGCGCTGCATCGGCTGCATCGTCGAGAACCCCGATCTGTATCGCTTCATGACCGGCCGCGAGAACCTCGAGCACTTCGCGCGCATGCTCGGCGCGCCGCGGTCCGAGATCGAGCGCGTGGCCACGCTGGTGAATCTCGCGCACCGGCTCGATCAGCGCGTGGGAACGTACTCGCTGGGCATGCGCCAGCGGCTGGGGATCGCGCAGGCGATGCTCGGCGAACCGCGCGTGCTCATCCTCGACGAGCCCGCGAACGGACTCGATCCCGCGGGCATCCGCGAGATTCGCGAGCTGCTGCGCATTCTCGCGGCGGAGCGCGGCATGGCCGTGTTCGTGTCCAGCCATCTGCTCGCCGAGATCGAGCTCACCGCCGATCGCGTGGCCATCATCCACAAGGGCCGCATTCTGAAAACGGGACCGGTGCGCGAGCTGATCTCGAATCAGCGCTCGATGGAGTTTCGCGTCGACGACGTCGAGCGCGCCGCGAGCATCGTGCGCGAGCGCGGCGTCGAGGCCGCGATTCATGGCGACGTCGTGCTCGCGCCCATCGACGAGGACCAGACGCCGCCGCTCATCGACGCGCTCTCGCGCGGCGGTGTGTCCGTGTTCCACGCGCGGCAACGCGTGCAGTCGCTCGAGGACATGTTCCTCGAAGCCACCGGAGGAGAAACCGTGGGGTGAGGCGAGCGATGAACGATGAACGATGAGCGATGAACAACCCCCGCTCATCGTCAACGCGCTCATCGTTCATCGCTCATCGCTCATCGCTGGACAAAACATGCTCATCCCGCTCGTGCAAAACGAAACTCTCAAGCTTCTGCGGCGAAAACGCTTCGCCATCGTCGTGGCCATTCTGTTCGCGATCCTGAGCATCGTCGCCTTCGCGCAGTACCGGCAGCTGAAGCAGGCCTCGCCGAACTGGCGCGCCGATCTGCAGGAGCGCATCGCGCGGATGGAAAACCGTCTGCGCCGCGGCCGGACGGATGATGTGTGGTCGCGCTCGATGCGCGCGGAGCTGCGCCGGCTGCAGTTCTATCTCGATCGCGGCATCAATCCCGAGCAGCCCACCGCGCCGCTGGTCGTGCGCACCTTTGCGAACGCCGCGGGCTTCCTGCTGCTCCCCCTCCTCGTGGCCATCCTCGGCAGCGACATCGTCTCCGCGGAGAACGCCGAAGGCACCGACAAGCTCCTGCTGACGCGGCCCGTGCGGCGATGGAAGATCCTCACCGCGAAACTGATCACGCTGTGGCTGTTCGCGTCGCTGACGCTGATCACCGGGGCCGTGCTCGCGTACGCCGTCACCGCGCCCGTGCTGCCCGCCGGCGGCTGGGACGCGCCGTGGTTCACCGGCTTCACCGTCACGGGCGACTCGGTCAGCCTCGACGCCGTGCGCCAGCTCCCGCTGTGGCAGGACACGCTGCTCGCGTACGGACTGACGTGGTACGCGCTGATGGCCGTGGCCTCGATCGCGCTGATGCTCTCCGTGATCTTCAAGAGCTCCGCGGCGTCGATCGGGACGATGCTCGCGTCGCTCATCGGCGGGACGATCCTCGCGCGCATCAGTCCCGAATGGACCGCGGGCAAGTATCTCTTCGTGAGTGCGCTGCCGCTGGCGGACTACTACACGGGCACGCAGGCGCCGCCGTACGACGGCATGTCGATGACCTTCTGCATCGCGCTCCTCGGCAGCTGGGCCGTCGCGGCGCTGGTCACAGCTTACGCAATGTTTTTGAAGAGAGACGTATTCGGCTGATCTGGCTGAGGCGGCTCGGCGCTTCCTTCTTGTCGCGATACATCGCCTGATCGGCCTCCAGCATCGCCGCCTCGGGATCGCCGTTCGGCGGAAGGTACGAGTAGCCGACGGAGAAACGGACCGGCGGCCCATCGCCCCGCTCGAATTTCAGCCGGTCGCGCAGCCCCTCGGTGCGGCTGACGATGTGCTCCGGCTTGACGCCGGGCGCGATCACCACGAACTCGTCGCCGGCGTATCGCACGAGTCGATCCTGCGGACGGAAGCTCGTACGCAGTCCGCGCGCGAATCGCACCAGCGACTGATCGCCGGCGTGATGTCCGTACGAGTCGTTGATCTCCTTGAAGCCGTCGAGGTCGAAGAACATGATCGTCGCGCCGGTCTCCTGCACGGAGTCGAACACCTCGCGCAGCGTGCGGCGATTGGCGAGGCCGGTCAGCGAATCGCGATCGGCGAGGTCCTGCAACCGCTCCTTCGCCTCGACCAGTTCCTCGTTCGAACGCGTGAGCTCGTGCTGGATGGTGCTGTAGAGCGTGAGCACGCAGCCGAGGGCGATCACCCATTCGACGCCGGTGTCGAATGAGGAATGGCAGGCCAGAAAGATCGTCACCGCTTTGCTCTTCACGGGCATGCCGTACGCGATCGCCTCGATGAACGCCAGCACCGCGCGCAGTCCGAAGCCGGCGGCCAGCCATCCCGAGGCCGGCACGTGCCGGATGATCAGCAGCACCGCGCTGGCCAGGAACAGCACGCCCATCAGAGCGCCCTGCACGACGCCGACGCCGTTCACGCCTTCGACGACGAACGTCATCACGAGGGCGAACAGAGCGACTCCGCCGAGGACGTAATGGAGCGGCACGGGACGGCGGCGCACGAACGTCCAGGCGCCGAGGGCCAGCAGGATGACGAACAGCGTCTTGAAGAAAAAGTACGCGCCGCGCAGGAAGGTGAACATCGCCGGCGACTGCGGCTGCGCCAGCCAGAAGATGCTGGTCACGGCCAGCGCGCCGAGGTTGGCCAGCCACGCGCGCACCCACGGGCGCAGCTCCACGCGGCGCACGGAGCGCACCAGTACCGCGAAAAACACCGCGATCATGAGCGCCGACGCGATCTGCGCCGTCGTGCTCCACCGCCATAAGAGAAGTTCCATCGGCCCGACCCGCGGTGATTGTACGCTGAGGGCCGATGATCTCGACGTGGCTCGACGACGTGCCCGCGTTCATGCGCGAGCACTTTCAGCGCGCGCCGTTCGCGCGTCCGGCCGTGGCCCGCCGGGCCATGCGCCTGCTGACCTGGGACACGGTGGGACGATTGGTCGAAGCGGGCGCGGACATGCTGGTCGTGCGCAATGGTCAACTGGTTGACGATCGCCCGTCGACGTTCGCCGAGGCACTGACGATGTTCCGCGACGGATACTCGATCGTGCTGCGGCGCTGCGAGAAACACGACGGCGGCTTGCGCGCGCTCGCCGATGCAGTGGAGAGCGAATTCGAAGGCGACGTGTCGATCCAGGTCTACGCCACGCCCGCGAGCTACCACTCCTTCGGCTGGCACTACGACTGCGAAGACGTCTTCATCGCCCAGACCCTGGGCCGCAAGGAATACTTTCTGCGCGCGAACACGGTCAACCCCGAGCCGCACATCGAGCGCATGCCGCGCGACATGCACTACGAGCGCGAGGTCACGCCGGCCATGGCGTCCACGCTGGAGCCGGGCGACTGGCTGTACGTGCCGCGCGGCTGGTGGCACATGGCGCGCGCGTACGAAGACTCACTGTCCATCTCCATCGGCGTGCTCAGTCCCGCCGCGGGCGGAAGGCGTTAGCCGCGCTGCGAGCTGGTGCCGCCGCAACAGCACGCCGATTCCCACGAGCAGTTCGAACAGGCCGGTGACGACGGGCGGCGCGCCGCTGCGCCCACGCGTACGCGAGCGGCGGCGTCTCATCCCACGTCGCTTTCGCTGCAACGCGGCCGGAGACGACGAACACCAGCGCCAGCAGCGACAGCCCGACCGACAGCGCCTCGGCGAACGTCACACTCGCCGAGACCGGCAATGATCAAGGGCGCCGCGACGTACGCAAGGATGCCCGCGACCGCATCGATCATCTGGACGCGGAACATCAGCCCCGGATCCGAAGCCCCAGGTCCGTCATTCGCCGCAGCGTCATCGCTCACCTTCCGAAGG
>DATLBM010000398.1:0-5245 GCA_035526885.1 Thermoanaerobaculia bacterium
ACGGATCCGGGGACCCCCGAGGCCAGCGGCCCGACGTTGCTCTTGTTCGTGGGTCGACCGCTCTCGTCCAGGAACATGGTGCGCGTTGCGGCGAGCGGTGCGACCTCGCGATAGTCGATCGCCGCGGTGCGTCCATCGGCCATCCGGACGAGCGTGAACCCGCCGCCACCGAGGTTGCCCGCTTCGGGATAGGTGACGGCGAGCGCGAAAGCCGTTGCCGTCGCCGCGTCCACCGCGTTGCCGCCGGCCTTCAGGATCTCGACGCCGGCCAGGCTGGCGAGTCGCGTCTCCGACGCCACCGCCGCCGAGCCTGACGCTTCAAGATTGGTGTTCTGGTAATACCAATCGGCCGGCACGGCCACCTTGGCCGTTGGGGATATCGACGGACTGCAGGCGTAAACGAGCAGAACACACAGGAGGCCGATGCGCATAGGACAAAACTGCGGACAAACAGGCGGACATGAAAGCGGACATTGAAGCGGACATGACCGCGGACACAAAGGCGCGTGACCACGGGGGATCGCAGTCACGCGCCTTCATGTCAGTCGCTATGTCCGCCTGAATGTCCGCTCTTATGTCCGCTCTTATGTCCGCCCTATAGTCTGTCCGCCTTTAGAGTCCTAAGCCAACTCGTGCCCCAATACGCGTGATATTCTGCTGCGCGCTGTTGCTCGACTGTCCGCTCACGCGTTTCCCGATGATCTGCCCGTATTCCTGCGACAGCGTCACGAGAAAGTTCGGCTTGATGGGGAAGGCAAAGCCGTAGCCGATCGCGAACGAGAAGTTCGACTGTGCCTTGGCCGGCTCCAGTCGCGCACCAGTGCCTTTCGCGCGAAAGTTCGTGAACACCGTCATGCCGGCGGTGATGTCGATGGCCTGCTGGATGCCGGTACCGCCGCCCAGGTGCAGCTGGCCGAGGTACTGTGAGACATTCGCGTCCGCGTCGCAGCCGGTGGGGCACTGCGTCTGCCCGACGTAGGTCAGCGGGACGCGCGCCGTGGTGGCCGCCCCGCCGATCGTTGCACCGCGACCCATCGGTTTTTCCAGCGTCGCGCGCCACTGCGGTGCGTTGCCGAAGTCCCAGCAGGAACCTGAGTCCGGATCGCAGAGCCCGCCCTGCTGCAGCCAGCCGATGCCCAGCGACACCCAGGCATTGGCCTGGCCGAAGCGGCGTCCCGAGCCACCGGCGTCGATGATTTGCGCGCGCGCCGTCTGGGCGCCCGCGAGCAACAGTGCGACGTACAAGAGCCGACGTACCACGTGTTCCTCCGCTTGCCTAAGTTGAACCCGGCAGTCCACCAAGTGTTTCCCTACATGACCCCTGGCAAGTCGCCCACCCCTAAGGATCCGCGGGTCACCGAGCAGCGCAATCCGCGCACCGCCGACATCGATCTCGCGTCGGCGCTCGAGATCGTCGACCTCATCTCGGCGGAGGATCGTGGCATCGCGGACGTGGTGCACGGCCAGCGCGAGCCCATCGCGAAGGCGGTCGAGGAGGCCGAAGCGACGTTCCGTCGCGGCGGACGACTCATCTACATCGGCGCCGGCACCTCGGGCAGGCTTGGCGTGCTCGACGCGTCCGAGATGCCGCCGACCTTCGGCACGGCGCCCGAGATGGTGCAGGGGATCATCGCGGGCGGCTACGCGGCGCTGACGCGCTCGCAGGAAGGCGCCGAGGACCAGCTCGAGACCGCCGTGAAGGATCTCGATGCCGTTGGCCTCAGGAAAGGCGATTTCGTCATTGGCATCGCTGCATCGGGGACCACACCTTATGTCCGCCGCGCGCTCGAGCACGGGCGCAGCAAGGGCGCCAGTACCGCGATCGTCGCCTGCTCGCCGCCGCCGGCCGAGACCGTGGCCGCCGCCGACATCCTCATCGTCGCGGTCACCGGACCGGAAGCGGTCACTGGCTCCACGCGCATGAAGGCCGGAACGGCGACGAAGCTCATCCTCAACCGGATCACCACCGGCGCGATGATCCGCCTCGGCAAGACGTTCGGCAATCTCATGATCGACATGCGCGCCACCAACGTGAAGCTGGTGGATCGCAGCCAGCGCATCGTCATGGAAGTGTGCGAGGTGGACCGGGACGCGGCGAAGCAGCTGATCGAGAACGCGGGGGGCGTCGTGAAGATCGCGATCGTGATGCACTACCTCGGTGTGTCGCGCGCCGACGCGGAGAAGGCGCTCGACAAGGCCGGCGGCGTCATCCGCAAGGCGATCGGCCGCAAGCCGCCGCCCGTCCGATGAGCGACGTGTTCGTGGGGCTGATGAGCGGCACTTCGCTCGACGGAATCTCGGCGGCGGTTGTTCGTTTCAAGGAACTTCCAACGCCAGACTCCAAGCGCCCAACTCCCAACGGTGTTGCGTACGACCTGCTCGCGTTCTCGGTATCTGAATACACGAAGGCCCAACGCGAACGCATGCTCGCCGCCATGCAGGCCGGCACGGCCGAGGAGTATTGCCGCCTGGCGTTCGACCTCGGCGCCTGGCTGGCGGATGCCGCCGTCGCCGTGCTCGCGGAGGCCGGCGTGCCGCGCAGCGACGTCCGCGCGATCGGAACGCACGGCCAGACACTCTGGCACGTGCCGCTGCACTCCACCTGGCAGATCGGGGAGACCGCCGTCATTGCGGAGCGACTCGGCATCGACGTCGTGGGGGATTTCCGTGTCCGCGACGTCGCCGCGGGCGGGCAGGGCGCGCCGCTCGTCCCCGTCGCTGATGCGCTGCTCTTCTCGGCGGAGCACTGGCGCGCGCTGCAGAACATCGGCGGGATCGGCAACGTGACCGTGGTGCCTCCGGGCGGCGCGATGGAAGGCGTGCGCGCGTTCGACACCGGGCCCGGCGTCGGCGTGATCGACGCGGTCGTGAAGACGCTGCGTCCCGGGATGCGCTTCGACAACGAGGGCGCGCTCGCGCGCTCAGGCACGCCCGTCGAAGAAGTATTGGACGAGCTGCTCGCGCATCCGTATTTCGCGGCGCCGCCGCCCAAGTCCACGGGACGGGAGCTCTTCACGCCGGCGTACGTGGCGGAGCTCGTGAAACGCTGCCGCGCGATTCGCGTACGGTGCCGTGATGAAGACATCGTCGCGACGGCCACCGCGCTGACGGCTCGCAGTATCGCCGATGCATACCGGCGCTTCATGCCGGAGCCGGTGACGGAAGTGCTGGCGAGCGGCGGCGGCTCGAAGAACACGTTCCTTCTGGAATCGCTGCGGGCGTTGGTGGCGCCGATGAAGGTTCGCGTCTTCGACGAAGTGTTCTTCGATGGTGAAGCCAAGGAGGCCGTGGCGTTCGCGCTGCTGGCGAAGCTCTTCGTGGAGGGGCGCTCGGGGAACGTCCCGACGGCCACCGGAGCGAAGGGACCACGCATCCTCGGCAAACTCACTCCGGGACGGAATCCATGAGCTCAGGTCAGGTGTTCGAGGGGGAGCCGGTGGGACGCGAGCGCGTCATCATCAAGACGAAGGAATACGTCAAGACGGGCGCGAGCTTCGGCAGCGCGCTGGCCATCGCGATCTCGTGGTCCATCCACAAGTCCATCCTGTGGGCGATCCTTCACGGGATCTTCTCGTGGTTCTATGTGATCTACTTCGTTTTCACGCGGAAGTAGGGCAACTGCAACGACTCATCCGGATGAGTAGTTGCTTTTGTCGTTCAGTCGCGAACCAGAGATTTCTGCGCAGGCGGAAGGAACGCGATGAGTTTCTCGGGTGGAACGGCGTAGACGATCTTGCCCCCCGCGTCCGCCTGGCCGCCGTAGACGACGCCGACCACGAGCCCGCGCGTCGAGAATACCGGACTGCCGCTCGAACCGTGGGCCGCGAATGAATCGATCTGCAGCACGCTGCTGGTCTTCTTCGAGACCGTGCCCGGGTTGAGCGTGGACTTCGCCTCGAAATCGTTTCCCTCGCCTTCCATCGGCGTGTCGTAGCCGAGCGGGTAGCCGATCGTCACGACGCCGGTGCCTTCGGTGGATTCGGCGCCCTTGCTGAGGCCTTCGATGATCGGGAAGGGACCCTCGTGGCCTGGATGATCGATCTGGATGAGGGCGAGATCGACGTCAGGGTCCTCGCTCACCTTGATGACCTTCGCCATCAGCCACTCGCGCGTATTGGTGAACTTCACCGCGATCTTGCCGGCCTTCGGGCCTCCGATGGCGTTCTGCACGTTGTGCCGGTTCGTCACGATGAGGCCGTCCTTCGTGATCGCGAAGCCGGTGCCCGCGGAGTTCTTCCCCTCGATCTGCGAGATCAGGATGACGACCGCCGGTGAATTTCGCGTGTGAATCGTCGGCGGCATCTGCACCATGCGGCGGAGCTTCTGCTGGTGCTCCTCGATCTCCCGCTGGATCGTCGCGCGCTCCTCGTCGGTCTTCGCGCTCTCCAGCTTGCTGTTCAGCTCCGTGACCTTTCGCTCCAGCGCTCCCGCGAACGCCGTATCGCCCTGCGGCAGCATGCGACTCAGCGAATCGCTGGCGTCGATCTGCTTCTGCAGCTCGGTTATTCGCGCTTCCGACGCACGCCGGCCGAAATAGAACGCCCCAGATACGCCGCCGACGATGAGCAGGAGCGCAGCGATCATGAAGAGCTGCATGCTCTTCGTCTGCTTCTTCACGGCCTGCGCGATGCGCTGCTCGGTGTTGCGGCCGCCGGACACGGACATCGGTGGCGCGTCGCCGTCCTTCCAGATGCGGATTTCCGCCTGCGGGCCCTTGGCGCCGAAAGTGATCGTGTCGCCGTCCTTCAGGGGCGCGCTGCCCGTGATCTTCTTGCTGTTGAGATACGTGCCGTTCGTGCTCTCCTTGTCGTAGAGCTCGTATTTCCCTTCGGTGCCGCGGATCTCGGCGTGCCTGCCGGAGACGTCCAGGTCCGACTTGGGATCGAAGCGCAGGTCGGTCTCCTGATGCCGACCCACGACGATCACGGCTTGCTCGAAGCGTTGGATCTGCCCGGCGCGCGCGCCACTCAGAATCCGGAATTCGACGGGCATCGCGGGAGGGGAACGAGGAACCGGGAACGAGGAACGGACTGCTACGGCGTGCGCGGCGGGGCTGACGTCAGGGGCTGCTGCGTCGTATCCGAGGCGGCGGGCGCGGCGGGAGCGACGCTGTCCGCGGCGAGCGAGTCGACCACCGCAGAACTGTCGGGCGCCGGTGTGCGCAGCATCCGCACGCCGAAGTACGACGCGACGATGAACCCGAGCGCCAGAAGCGTGAACATGATGATCTTGCCCGTCGAGCGCC
>DATLBM010000399.1:0-2651 GCA_035526885.1 Thermoanaerobaculia bacterium
ACCTCGTAGTTGTTGCAGCCGAGGACGACGCCGACGATGTTCTTGCCGATGTCGTGGACGTCGCCCTTGACCGTGGCCATGAGCACTTTGCCGCGCGCGCGCGTGTCGCCGGACAACTTTTTCTCCGCTTCCATGAAGGGAAGGAGATAGGCAACGGCTTTCTTCATGACGCGCGCGCTCTTCACGACCTGCGGCAGGAACATCTTCCCCGCGCCGAAGAGATTGCCGACGACGTTCATGCCGTCCATCAGCGGTCCCTCGATGATGGAGAGGCCGGTCGGATACTTTTGGCGCGCTTCCTCGACGTCCTGGTCGATGTGATCGACGATGCCTTTGACCAGCGCGTGCGAGAGGCGCTCCTCGACGGTGCCGTGGCGCCACGCCTCCTGTTCCTTCGCCGTGGTGGTGCCCTGGCCTTTCACGGTGTCGGCGAAAGTCACCAAACGCTCGGTGCCGTCGGGGCGGCGATTCAGCAGCACGTCTTCCACGAGCTCGAGCAGATCCTTCGGGATCGCCTCGTAGATGCCGAGCTGTCCGGCGTTGACGATGCCCATGGTCAGCCCGGCGCGAATGGCGTGGTACAGAAACGCCGCGTGCATGGCCTCGCGCACGACGTTGTTTCCTCGGAAGGAAAACGACACGTTGGAGATGCCGCCGCTGGCGTTGGCGAGCGGGAACTTCTCCCGCAGCCTGCGCACGGACTCGATGAAGTTCACGCCGTACGCGTTGTGCTCCTCGATGCCCGTGGCCACGGTGAGCACGTTGGGATCGAAGATGATGTCCGTCGGATCGAAGCCGACTTCATTCACGAGGATGTCGTACGCGCGCGAGGAGATGGCCACCTTGCGCTCGATCGTGTCGGCCTGTCCCTGCTCGTCGAAGGCCATGACCACCACCGCGGCGCCGTAACGCTTCACCAGCCGCGCGTGATGCTTGAAGACTTCTTCGCCTTCCTTCAGCGAGATGGAGTTGACGACGGACTTGCCCTGCAGGACTTTGAGGCCCGCCTCGATGACCGACCACTTCGAGCTGTCGACCATGATCGGCACGCGGGAAATGTCCGGCTCGGAGGCCACGAGGTTGAGGAAGTCGCTCATCATCTTCTCGGAGTCGAGCAGACCCTCGTCGAAGTTGACGTCGAGGATGTTCGCGCCGCCCTCGATCTGCTGCTTGGCGACGCGCAGCGCGCCTTCCAGATCGCCTTCCTTGATCAGCTTCGCGAACTTCGGCGAGCCGGTGACGTTGGTGCGCTCGCCGACGACGATGAATTGGGAGCCGGCTGCTTGCGTGTCATCCCGAGGCGCGGAGACGCCGAAGGACGTTCCCTCGTCCGCGTCGGAAGGTCCTTCGCCCTCTGCGGGGATCGGGATGACGCCATGCCGTACCGTCAGCGGCTCCAAACCGCTCAACCGCAGCGCCGGCTCCACCTTCGACGGCACGCGCGGCGGCAGCGTGGCCACGGTCTCCACGATCTCGCGGATGTGCGCGAAGCCCGTGCCGCAACAGCCGCCCACGATGTTCAGCCAGCCGTTGCGAGCGAAGTCGCGCAGCACTTCGGCCATCATCGACGGTGTCTCGTCGTAGCCGCCCAGCGCGTTCGGCAGGCCGGCGTTCGGATAGCAGGAGATGAAGATCGGCGCGAGGCTCGACAGCTCCTCGACGTGCGCGCGCATCTCCTCCGCCCCCAGCGCGCAGTTGATGCCTACGGCGAAGAGCGGCGCGTGCGAGATCGAGTTCCAGCACGCCTCCACGGTCTGCCCGCTGAGCGTGCGGCCGGAGGCGTCGGTGATCGTGATGGAGGCGATGACCGGCAGCGTGATGCCGGTGTCGTCGAACAGTTTCTGAATGGCGAACAGCGCGGCCTTGAGGTTGAGCGTGTCGAAGGTCGTCTCGGGGAGGAGGATGTCCACGCCGCCGTCGACCAGGCCGCGCGCCTGCTCGTAGTACGCGTCCACCAATTCGTCGAACGTCACGCCGCGCAGGCCGGGATTGTTCACGTCGGGCGAGAGCGACGCGGTGCGGTTGGTCGGCCCCATGGCGCCGGCCACGAACCGCGGCTTGCCGGGCGTCGAGTAGTCGTCCGCCGCCTTGCGGCAGATCCCGGCCGCGGCCTTGTTGATCTCGTACACGTACGGCTGCAGGTCGTAGTCGGCGAACGAGATCGCCTGGGCGTTGAAGGTGTTGGTCTCGATGATGTCGGCGCCGGCGTCGAGGTACTTGCGATGCACTTCGTCGAGCACCGCCGGATTGGTGATGGCCAGGACGTCGCTCGCGCCTTTCAGATCGCGCGGATGACCGGCGAAACGCGCGCCGCGGAAGTCGGCCTCGCTCAGACCGTAGGTCTGGATCTGCGTTCCCATCGCGCCGTCGAGGACGAGGATGCGGCGGGTGAGAAGTTCGCGAAGCTCTGCGCTGCGGTTCGGTTGTGCCATCGGTTCTCCGGAAAAACAAAAAGCCCCGCCATCAGTGCGGGGCCGCTCGGGAAAAGCAAACGAGTCGAATGCCGGCGTCTTTAGCTTTTTTTATCCTGGTTGCAAGCGTCCCGCAAATCAGTCCAGGTCGCGCGACATTACGCCCGAGGCGGAGTGTTGTCAAACGGGCCGGCACGGCCGGCAGCGCTGGTTGGCCCAGCCCGAACGCACGCCTGTCGC
>DATLBM010000400.1:0-4489 GCA_035526885.1 Thermoanaerobaculia bacterium
GACTTTCTGCGGTTCCAGGTGACGGAGCACCGGACGAAGGACGGGGGGAAGGTGGAGCGGGACGAGTAGCGCGCCGCGGCGTCACCGCTTCCGATTCGTACGATCCACCGCGGCGCGCAGCGTTCGCGCCAGCTTCACCGCGTCGTCGTTGGCCCAGAAGTGCATGAAGAAGAGGCGCGGCTGTTCGTCGAGCATGTGGCTGTGCAGGGCGGTGACGTCGATGCCGCCCGCGCGCAGCTCGCGGATCACGGGGTTCACTTCCGAGGCGAGCATCACGAAGTCGCCGCTGATGGCGGCGCGGCCGTTGCCGGCGGGCTGAAAGTTGATCGCGGTGGCCACGCCCGCGGCGGGCGGGATCTCCACGCCGTGCCCGACGATGCGCTCGGCACGCGGGATCGCGAATTGATACGCGCCACCGCTGATTTTCCCCGTCGCGCCGACGATCCTGTCGAGATCGGCGGTGGGCAGGTCGATCGAGGACGGCGGCGGCGCGGACGGCCCGATCGGCGTCTTCGTTTTCTCGAGCGCGGCGCGCAGCGTGCGCGCCAGTGCGGCCGCGTCGCCGTGGCCACCGAAGTGGAGGTACATCACGCGCGGCGACTCGCGCAGCACGTGGTTGTGCAGCGCGCTCTGCTCGATGCCGCCCGCCTGCAGCGCGGAGATGACGTCGTTCACTTCCGTCTCGGTGAGCACGAGATCGCCCATGACCATGGCGTGATCTTTCGCCTGAAGAAACGCAGCCCACGATCCGAGGGCCAGTCCGGGCGCGAGGCGGAAGCCGTCGATGCGCACGTCGAGATCCGAGCGCGGAAACGAGACTTTGTAGACGTTGCCCGGCTGCACGGTGCCGGCTTTGCCGAGCGCTTGCTCGACGTCAGTCCAGGAGGTGCGGGCGATGGGCGTCGCGGCGCGCGTGGCCGCGAGCAGCGAGAGGGCAACGAAGAGCGTTTTCACGACGACAGTCTAAGTCTGCGAGATCACCGCGTCATGACACGGCGGTCGAGAGCCGTAAGACGGTGGCGCGCAGGTTGTCCACCCCGATCGACGTGTCGACGAGGATCACGAAGATCGTCTTCTGCGCGGGCGCACGAGACGCAAATCCGATCCGCCCAGTCTCGCCAGGCGTTTTGCGCTTTCGCGCGCGATCAGTGCTCGTAGTCCGTCGTGAATCAAGGCCGTGCGCTCCTGCGTGCCGGTGATGCGCTGCGCTTCTTCGATCAGTCGCTCATCGAGATTGATGGTCGTGCGCATATGCATTCAGTATGCATCAAATGATGTCTGGTTGCGCGGTTCGAACGGAAGCCACACACCGCCGCACGCTCAGTCCCGGCGTCGTCGTCTCCTCGACGAACGGCAGCGTGCTGCCCGAGCGTTGCAGGAGCAGCGCCGTGTCGGGGTCGACGCCCGCCAGCCACAGCGCGCCGCCGTCGTGTTTCATCTCCTCGGCCAGGTCTTCCATCGCGCGGAGGGCGGCGAAGCGGATCTCGTGCGCGTGCGAGAGATCGAGGATGAGGACACGCGCCGAGCGCGGGACGATCTCCTCCATCTCCTCCACGAACGGCGCGACCGCGGCGTAGTGCAGGTTGCCGCTCACTTCCACGACCACGATCTCCGCCTCTTCCCGCGGTGCGAGCGGGATGAGTGCCTCGCCGTTGTGACGCAGCACGCGCAGTCGCGGCGCGGAGGTGTTCGCGATGTGGATGATCAACGCCGTGCCGGTGCCGAGGAGGATCGCCCACTGCAGCGGCAGGAGCAGTGCGGCGGCGAACGTCTCGACGAGGAGCAGGCGCGTTTCGCGCGATGCGCGCCAGAGGCGCTGCATCCCTTCCCAATCGATCATGCGCGCGGCGATGACGAGCAGCACTCCGGCCAGGCTGGCCTGAGGAATCCATCCCGCGAGATTGCCGCCCGCGACGAGCACGACTCCCGAGAACACCGCGCACGACGCCGCGGCCAGCCGCGTCTTCGCGCCGCTGATTTTCAAAAGAGCGGAGCGGCCCAGGCTCGCGGACGCGGGAAACGCGCCGCTGAACGCCCCGGCCACGTTGCCCAGACCCTGCGCGAGGATCTCGCGGCGCAGGTCCGGGCGCTCGCCGCCGGCGCGCGCGGTGATGGCCAGCTCCATCGTGCCGAGGAGGGCGATGGCGGCGGCGGGGATGAAGAGCGATTGCAGGAGATCCGCATCGAGCGACGGCAGCGCGAGCGGCGTCCAGCCGCTCGTCATCGCGTGGCGGTCGTGCACGAGCGGCAGTCCGTCGATGCGAAAAAAGTACGCGGCGATCGTCGCCGCGAGAACCGCGTAGAGCGCGAACGGAACGCGCGGAGACCAGCGACGCCCGACCTCCACGAATGCCGCGGTGGCCATCGTCAGGAGAATCGCCGGCCACTGCACGTCGTGCCAGTGCGCGATCACTTCCGCGGTCTGGGAGAGGAAGCCCGTGGCTTTCGTCGGCGCGATGCCGAGGGCTTCGTCGAACTGCATGACGGCGATGAGGATCGCCACGGCGCTGGTGAATCCCACCAGCACCGATTCGGGGATCAGGCGGATGAGATGCGCGCCGCCGGCGAGTGCGGTGACGATGCGGATCGCGCCGGCGAGCAGCGTGAGCGTGGCCAGCACGTGGAACGCGTCCGTGCGCAGCAGTCCGTTCGGCGCGAGGAACGGCAGCAGCGCGCTGAGGATCAGCAGGCCCGTGGTGTTGGTGGGGCCGGTCACCACTTGCGCGCTGCGTCCGGCAAGTGCGGCGACGAAGCCCGCAACGGCCGCGGTGGCCAGTCCATACGCGGGCGGCAGTCCGGACATCAACGCGTACGCGAGACACTGCGGCAGTCCGACCAGCGCGACCGTCAGGCCGGCGAGGACGTCGGTGGTGGTGCGATGTTGGTCCATGGCTACGCGTGTCATCCGGAGCTGCGCAGACAGCGAAGGACCTTCTCCGTGGGGCGTTGGAAGGTCCTTCGCCGTCTGCGCGGCTCAGGATGACACTCTGTCATCGCGGCAGTTTGTACACCTCGCGCGGCGGCTTCAACGGGCGCAGCATCCAGTACGGCCGCCGCGTGCCGTCGGGCGAATGCGTGCGCGCAGGGCGCGTCTTCGCCATCCATTCCTCATAGACCTGGCGCGACTTCGCGACGTCGACGTGGATGTCGCCGTACTTGTCGGAAGGCTCGGCCTTGCGAATGCGCACGGCCTGATGCCAGCAGTGCATGCCCGAAATCGGATCGGGCTGCACGGGGAACGTCAGGTTCTGATGCACGCCGCCATCCGTCCACCAGATGCGATTCGTGTCCGCATCGTCGGAGTCATAAGGACCGACGCCGCGCTCGCGCTGCAGCGACCACGAGCTGCCGGACTTGTCGAGCTTCACGGTGGCCATGAGCTGGCGCTGCCCTTCGTCGGCAGTCTTCCAGCGCCCCATGTGATGGCTGCACGCCACCACGCCCGGCCGGATCCCCTCGGTCACCCACGCCTTGACGACGAAGTACCCGATGCGCGTCTCCACGCGCACGAGCTCTCCGTTCGTCACGGCGATGCGTTTCGCATCGATGGGATGAATCCACAGCGGATTCGTGTGCGCGATCTCATCCAGCCACTTCGCATTCGCGCTGCGCGTGTGAATCTGCACGGGCAGGCGGAAGGTGGGAATGAGCGGAATCTCCCCTTCCCGCAGATTCGAAGGATGCAGATGCGATTTCGCGTAGTTCGGAATGGCCATCTCCGGCCAGCCCCAGTCTGCAAGCGTCGATGAATAGAACTCGAGCAGGCCGCTGGGCGTGGGAAACCCGCGCACGATCCTGCCGTCGATCTGCACGCCCACTCTGCGTCGTCCCTCGGCATCGGGATCGGGCAGCGGCACGGGGATGATGTTCGCGAGGTCGGGCTTCGGCGTGCTCGCGAAGGCGCGGCCGGAATCGTCAACATGTAGACCATCGAGCTCGGACTCGGGCACCGGCTCTTCGAACACGCGGCCCACGCCGCGTTTCACTTCCACCGCGCCGTTGCGGCGCATGAACTCGAGCGGCGTCACGCCCTGCGCCTGCGCTTTCTCGCGCAGCCCGGGCACGGAGTTTTCGAAGATGAACGAGTAGTACTCGTCGACGGAGAGCTTCTGGCCCGGCGTCTTCTTCGACTCGAAGAACTTGCGGATGTTCATCGCGCCGTCGGGATCGATGCGCCAGGACAGCTCGATCCAGAACTCGTTTTCCTCCCACACTTCGCCGGGATTCACTTCGCGCGTGTCGGTGATGGTTTCGCCGAGGCGCTCGCGGGCGGCGCGGAGGACGGGCTGGCGGAAGCCGAGCCATTGCGCGTCGTGCGTCTCGTAGGAGTGGATGTCGTGGCGCTCGGAGCCGATGCCGACAGGCAGGATGTAGTCGGCGAAGTAACTGGACTCGTTCCACGTCGGCGTGAGCGCGACGTGCAGGCCGATCTTCGACTCGTCGGTCAGCGCCTCGATCCGGGAGAAGCCGTCCGGATTCGTCCAGACGG
>DATLBM010000401.1:0-7156 GCA_035526885.1 Thermoanaerobaculia bacterium
CCCACCCACCCCCGATTGCCAAGAATCGAACGTTCGTGCTATTTATCGCCGCGCGTGACTCAACCTCTCTCCATCTCCCTCCTCCGCGGCGCGATGGGCGTTCTCTCCCGCACCGCACCGTCCACCGCCTCCCGCGTGGCGATGAACCTGTTCATGAAGCCGCGGCGGTACACGCGTCCCGCGCGCGAGCGCGAGGTGCTCCAGAGTGCCGCGCGCTTCGAGGTGACCGTCGACGGGCAGCAGGTGCAGGCCTGGAGATGGGGCAGCGGCCCCGCGATTCTGCTCGTGCACGGGTGGGAGGGAAGGGGCGCGCAGCTGGCCAGCTTCGTGGCGCCGCTGCTGGCGAGAGACTTTTCCGTGGTCACCTTCGACGCCGTCGGCCACGGCGACTCCGAAGGCCCGCGCTCCTCGCTGCCGCACTTTGCGTGGTCGGTGCGCGCGGTCGCCGCCGCCATCGGCCCCCTCGCCGCCATCCTCGCCCACTCCCTCGGATGCGCCGCCACGACGCTGGCCCTCCGCGACGGACTGGAGACCGAGCGTCTCGTCTATTTCTCCCCGCCGCTCGATCCGTCCGACTACGTCCTCCGCTTCGGCGAGATCCTCAACATCGACAAGCCCGTGCTGGAGCGGATGAAGCGCCGCATCGAGCATCGCTTCAGGCGTCCGTGGAGCGAGTACTCGCTGGCGAACACCGCGCCGTTGATGTCCACGCCCCTCCTCGTCATTCACGACCGCGACGACGAGGAAACGCTCTGGCGGGACGGCGCCGCGGTCGCCGAAAAGTGGCCCGGCGCGCGGCTGATGTCCACGAAAGGCCTGGGCCATCGGCGCATTCTCAGAGACGAATCCGCGGTCGAGGCCGCCGTTCAATTCGTCTCCGCGTGCACTTCGTGACGCGCTCGTGCAGTTCATGTGTAAGCGGAAACAGCGAGCGTCCCGTCTGCGTCTTATCAGGCAACAAGGAGACACAGACCACATGAACAAGACGAAACTCATCACCATCGCAGCAGCAGTCACGCTTTCGGCGACGATGGCATTCGCAGCGCCGCATCAGGGCGGAAGAGGCGGCCGTCACGGCCGCGGCGGACGGGACGGCTTCATGAGCCAGCGCCTGGCCGAGAAGCTCAATCTCACCGACGCGCAGAAGAACCAGATCCGCGAGATCGAAAAGGGATTCCGCGCGCAGAACAAGGCCACCTTCGAAGGCTCGCGCACGCTCTTCCAGGAGTTCCGCGAGGCCCGCAAGGCCAACGACACGGCCAGGCTCGAGGCCCTCAAGCCGCAGATGGAAGCGCAGCGTACGCAGATGCAGCAGCTCCGCGAGGCCAACCGCCAGCAGATCCTGGCCGTGCTCACCGCCGAGCAGCGCGCCCAGCTCGAGACCCTCAAGGCCGAGCGCAAGCAGCGCCGCGCCGAGCACCGCGACCAGAACTAACGTGATTGAATGCAGCGCATGCGAAGGCATGCGCTGCTTCTTCTCTTTCTCGCCGCCGCCTGCACGACCACAGCGCCCGTCGCGCAGCAGGACCGCCTCGAGACCACTCCGCGCCACGACGAGTGGGTGACCATCGAGAGCGCCGGACGCACCCTCCACGCGTACGTCGTCTATCCGCAGTCGAGCAAAAAGTCCGGCGCGGTGCTGGTCATCCACGAGAACCGCGGACTGAATGACTGGGCGCGCACCGTGGCCGACCGCCTGGCGGAGAACGGCTACATCGCCATCGCGCCCGATCTTTTGTCCGGAGCAGGGCCGGGCGGCGGCCGCACCTCCGACTTCCCCGACTCCGACGCCGCGCGCGAGGCCATCTCGAAGCTGCCGCGCGAACAGGTCCTGGCCGATCTGAAAGCATCCGCGAGCTACGTCCGCACGCTTCCCTCCGCGAACGGCAAGCTGGCCGTGGTCGGATTCTGCTGGGGCGGATCGCGCACGTGGGAAGCCGCGAACACGATCGACGACGTGACCGTGGCCATGCCGTTCTACGGAACCGGCCCGGCCACCGACGAAGGCGCGGCCGGCATCGAGGCGCCGGTCTACGGCTTCTACGGCGGCGACGACGCGCGCGTGAATGCCACCGTCCCCGCCACGAAGCTGCTCATGGACTTGCACGGCAAGCAATTCGAGCCGGTGATCTACGACGGAGCGGGCCACGCGTTCATGCGACTGGGGGAGGAGCAAAATCCTACGGAGGCCAATCGCAGAGCGCGAGAGCAAGCGTGGACGCGACTTCTCATGCTCCTACATAAAATCGCCTGAGAATTGGCAGATTTTCAGCAATAACCAGTCGCGGCCGTATGAGCGACTCTGACGACATCGCCGCGACAGGAATCGAAGGTCTCGACTACGTTCTGCTGGGCGGATTTCCGCGCAATCACGTGTATCTCCTGCAAGGAGATCCGGGCGTGGGCAAGACCACCCTCGGTCTGCAGTTTCTCCTCGAAGGCGCGCGCCACGGCGAGCGTGGTCTGTACATCACGCTCTCCGAGACCCGCAGTGAGCTCGAGGCCGTGGCCCGCTCGCATCACTGGGATCCGAGCGGCATCGAGGTGTACGAGCACCTCATCGGCGAGCATTCGCTGAACGAGGAAGACACCACCGTCTTTTATCCGGCGGAGGTGGAGCTGGGGCAGACCGTGAAGGCGCTGCTCGACTCGGTGGAGCGCTACAAGCCGTCGCGGGTCGTGCTCGACTCGCTCTCCGAGATCCGGCTGCTCGCGCAAAGCACGCTGCGCTACCGCAAGCAGATCCTGGCGCTGAAGCAGTTCTTCGCCACGCGCAACATCACGGTGCTGATGCTCGACGACCGCACCGCGGAGCACAACGATCTGCAGTTGCAGAGCGTGCCGCACGGCGTGGTGGAGCTGGAGCGCTTCACGCCCGTGTACGGATCGGCGCGGCGCCGCCTGCAGCTCGTGAAAGTGCGCGGACTCAATTTCCGCGACGGCTATCACGACTTCAACATCAAGACCGGCGGCATCGTCGTTTACCCGCGGCTCGTGGCCGCGGAGGAGCAACACGCCGATCTCGCGCAATCGGCCGTCCAGAGCGGAGAGGCTGTACTCGATGAAATGCTCGGAGGCGGATTGGATCGCGGATCGAGCACGCTGGTGATGGGCCCCGCGGGCTCCGGCAAGTCGGCGCTGTCGACGCAGTACGCGATCGGCGCGGCGAAGCGCGGCGAGAAGGCGGCCATGTTCATCTTCGAAGAGAGCATGTCCTCGCTCTACAACCGATCGCACTCGCTGGGGATGCCGCTGCGGGAGTACGTCGAGTCCGGAATGATCGCGATCCGCCAGGTCGATCCCGCGCAGTTGCAGCCGGGCGAGTTCGCGCATCTGGTGCGCAAGTCCGTCGAGGACGGCGTGCGCGTGCTGGTCATCGACAGCCTCAATGGATTCCTGAACGCCGTGCCGGAGGAGCGGTTTCTCCTGCTGCACCTGCACGAGCTGCTCAGCTACCTCGGACAGAACGGCGTCTCCACGCTGCTCGTCTTCGCGCAGCACGGCCTGGTCGGGTCGATGCACGCGCCGGTCGACGTGAGCTACCTCGCGGACACGGTGGTGCTGCTGCGCTTCTTCGAGGCGCGCGGAAAGATCCGCAAGGCCCTTTCGGTAGTCAAGAAACGCGGTGGTCTGCACGACACCGCCATCCGCGACTTCACGCTGTCGAGCAAGGGCCTGTCGGTCGGCGACGCGCTGGAGGATTTCCGCGGCGTCCTCACCGGCGTGCCCACGTTCGAGGGCATCGTCAGAAAGATTCAAGAGTCGTGACGACGACGGTGGACATCAGCAGGCGCGTGTTGATCGTCGCGCCGATCGGGCGCGACGCCGAGTTGATGTGCACGCACCTGGAGAACGCCGGAGTGACGTGCGACGTCTGCGGCTCGATCGACGAAACGTGCCGCGAGCTCGAGCGCGGCGCCGGCGCGCTGCTGCTGACCGAGGAAGCGTTGGCGCCGGACGCGGTGGCGCGGCTCGCGTACGTGCTCAACGAGCAGCCGGCGTGGTCCGACGTGCCGGTCATCATCCTCACCGGCTCGCTCGATCGAAAGAGTCCGTCGTTCCGCGAGCTGGGGCGGCGCACGAGCGTCACGCTGGTCGATCGTCCGGTACGCATCAACAGTCTCGTCAGCGCGGCGCAAGCGGCGTTGCGTGCACGCGGGCGGCAGTACGAAGTGCGCGAGCTGATGTCGAAGCTCGAACAGCGCGTTCATGAGCGGGACCGCTTCCTGGCCATCCTCGGACACGAGCTGCGCAATCCCCTCGGCGCCATCCTGCTCGCCTCGCAGATGCGCGGCGATGACGGAAAGCTCGACGCCGAGCACGCCGGGCTGATCGAGCGCCAGTCGCGGCATTTGACCCGCCTGGTCAACGATCTGCTCGATCTCTCGCGCGTCGTCAGCGGCAAGATCGTGCTCAAGCGCGAGCTGATGGATCTCGCGGACGCGCTGCGGCAGGCCATGGAAATGGTCAACGACGCGGCGGCGCGGCAGAAGGTCACTCTCGAGCTGCGCCGCACGGGCGAGGCGCTGCCCATGTATGCCGATCCGTTGCGCGCGGCGCAGATCGTGGCCAACGTCATCGGCAATGCCATCAAGTACACGCCCGAGGGTGGGCACGTGGTGGTGACGGTGGAGCGCAACGGGGACAACGCGTGCGTGCGCGTCACCGACGACGGCGTGGGCATCGACCCGGCGCGCATCGGCACGATCTTCGAGCTCTTCGCGCAGGCCGAGAACGCGATCGGCCGCTCGCAGGGCGGCATGGGCATCGGCCTCGCGCTCGTGCGAAGCCTGCTGCAACTGCACGGCGGCGACATCACCGTGAAGAGCGACGGCGTGGGACACGGCAGCGAGTTCGTGATCCGCTTCCCGCTCGCGCAGCACGACGAAGTGGTGCAGGCGAGATCGATCGCCGTGCCGGTGGCGTCGAACGACGGCCATCCGCGGCGCATCGTGGTCGTCGAGGACAACCAGGACATCCGCGATCTGCTCCGCCTCAAGCTCACCCGCCTCGGGCACGAGGTCCACGCGGTCGCCGACGGCGAGGCGGGCGCGGACACGATCGTGGCCCAGCGTCCCGATCTCGCGCTGGTCGACATCGGGCTGCCCGGCATCGACGGTTACGAGGTGGCCTCCCGCGTGCGCGAGTCGATCGGCAACGAGGTCGTGCTGGTCGCGGTCAGCGGTTTCGGTCTGCCCGAGGACAAACGCAGGGCGCTCGATGCCGGCTTCGATGAGCACATCACGAAGCCGGCGGACGTGACCGACATCGAGAACGTGCTGTCGCGATTGCCGGCGCGCTAGTCCACGCGGCCGCGCAGACGTTTCGTCTCGCTGCGCTTCCTCTTGTTCTCCACGCGCTTCTGCTTCTGCGCTCGCGACACGCGCGTCGGCTTGCGCGGCGTGCGTTCTTCGAGCGCGTCGCGGAGGAGCTCTTCCATGCGCGCGAGCGCGCGGTCGCGATTGGCGATCTGGGAGCGCTCGGCCTGCGAGGTGATGCGCAGCACGCCGGCGCGGCTGATGCGGCCGGCGAGCACGTCGCGCACGCGCTGCTTCTGCGCGTCGTCGAGCGGGAGCGCGTCGACGTCGGTCTCGATCGTCACGCGCGTCTCCACCTTGTTTACGTTCTGTCCGCCGGGCCCGCCCGCGCGCGACGTCGTCGCGCGGAGCAGGTTCGCCGGGACGAGGATGCCGTTGCCGAGGTCGAGATCGCGCACGCCGGCATTATGACGAGCCGCGGATCTCCACCGCCACCGGCGTTTCGAGATAGACGACCTTCGTGGAGCGCTTGTGAAAGACCTTGCGATACCACGGCTCGGGCATCGCCTTGCCGCCGTGCTCCATCACCAGCTGCCCGAGACGCGTGACGTCGTCGGGATGCATGCGGATGCAGCCGTGCGACTCGGCCTTGCCGAGGGAGCCCTCATCGCCCGTGCCGTGGATGTAGTAGTCGGGCTCTTTGAAGAACATCTTCACGCGCTTCATCGGATTGTCAGGATCGCCGGGTGCCTTCGGCGATTTGCCGCGGGCCCACTTCTCATCGGGCGGCGTCCAGGCCGGATTCCAGATCACTTTGCGGATGGAGAACGCGCCCTCGGGCGTGGGGTTCTTCTCCGTCCCTACGGAGACGGGGAAGGATTCGATGGTCTGGCCGTCCACGACGGCGTCCAGCCGGCGTTCGGAGAGGTTCACGTCGAGACGGAGCTCGGCGGCGAGAGCCGGGCTCCAGAGCATGGTCGTAAGTATCAGGAAAATAAGCCGTTTCACTGCTACTCACCACTGCAATCGAGGTTCCATTTTTGAGAGGGCCTTGACGCGGAGGGAATGTCCGCGGCATCATGCGTGTACTGAGACTCAGTCTCAAGAAGCGCAACAAGGAAACGACCAGCGTGATCATCTGCATCTGCCGCGGCAAATCGGAACGGGACATCAACCGCGCCATCGACAACGGCGCCGAGAGCGTCCGCGATCTGCAGCTCTGCGGCATCGGCGACCAGTGCGGCTCCTGCCACAACTCGCTGCGCGCGATGCTCGCGCAGTCCGCCGCCGCCTCCGCGCAGCCCTGTGCCGCGTGCGTCGCGCCCGGCGCCATCTCCGCCTCCGCGACCGCGTGATACCCTCCGGCCGCCGGAGGATGTCATGAAGGGCGACCCCAGAGTCATCGAGATTCTCAACGAGGTGCTCACCGCCGAGTTGACCGCCATCAACCAGTATTTCGTGCACGCCGAGATGTGCGAGAACTGGGGCTACGAGCGCCTGCTGCACATCATCCGCAAAGAATCGATCGAGGAGATGAAGCACGCCGAGGCGCTGATCGAGCGCGTGCTGTTCCTGGAGGGGATCCCGAACGTGCAGCGCCTGTGGAACATCCGCATCGGCGAGAACGTGCATGAGATCTTCAAGTCCGATCTTGCCCTCGAGCTGGAGGCGCTGCCGCGTCTCAACCAGGGCATCGAGACCTGCCGCGAGCTCGGCGACAACAACAGCCGCCACCTCCTCGAAGAGATCCTCGAGGACGAAGAGGAGCACGTCGACTGGCTCGAAGCGCAGCTGTCGCTGATCGAGCAGGTCGGGCTGCAGAACTATCTCGTGGAGCAGATCAAGAAGGACTCGTAGCTACCCGCCCACCACCACACCCAACTCGTCCGCCACCTCGT
>DATLBM010000402.1:0-2523 GCA_035526885.1 Thermoanaerobaculia bacterium
GCCGTCAGGGCGTCTCGATACGCGTCGCATGCCGGAATCGTAGCATTGACGCCGAAGGCGGCGCAGTTCGATAGTCGTTGTTGGCTGGTCCGCTAAGTTGCGGTACGTGAGCAGTTCGGAAGATTGGCTGGGAGACAGGGACTCGAACCCCGATTCATCGGTCCAGAGCCGATTGTCCTACCATTGAACGATCTCCCAGTGCTGGCAGGGGCGCGGATGCTACACGGCGGGAAACCGCACCGTCAAGATGTGCATTCCAGCGTGGGGACTTGCGCGGCATGGCACAATCTCCGCGAGATCGAACGTCATGTTGCCCGAGGTTTTCGAGTGCCCGCACTGCCAGCGCCAGTTCGTCGTCGAGCTGGTGGAGAACGCTGAGGATCAGTCCATTCACTGCCCCCAGTGCAAGCGGTATCTGGGCGAGAAAGACCTCAACTTCATCATCGTCACCGAGATCGACGAGCTCACCGAGCGGCTGGCCTTCGAGCGTGACCGCCTGGAGCGCGATCAGGCCGTCTACTCCATGACCGACTGCGACGCCGAGCTGCGCACGTACGGCAACGAGATCCACAAGGTCGTGAACATCCTCCGCCGCACGATGGCCGATCTCGACCAGTTGAAGTCCACGTACCGGTGAAGCGCCTCCCGCTGGACGGCATCGTCGTCGCCGATTTCACCCGCGTGCTGGCCGGTCCTCTCTGCACCGAGCTCCTGGCGGACGAAGGCGCGCGCGTGATCAAGGTCGAGGAGCCGCTCAGTGGCGACGAGACGAGAAGATGGGGCCCGCCGTTCGCGGGCGATTGCTCCACGTACTTTTTGTCCGTGAACCGGAACAAGGAGTCGATCGCGCTCGATCTGCGCAAGGACGGCGCGATCGCGCGGCAGTTGATCGACATGGCCGACGTCGTGGTGGACAACTTCCTGCCGTCGCAGCGCGCGCAACTGATCGGCGAAGTCCCGAAGTCGAAGATTCATTGTTCGATCGCCGGCTTCGATGGCGACACCACCGAGGCCGATCGTCCCGGGTACGACCTGTTGATGCAGGCCGGCGCGGGACTGATGTCCATCACCGGAGAAAGCGAGCCGGCGAAGATCGGCGTGGCGCTGGCGGACGTGCTCACGGCGCATTACGCGCACGGCGCGATTCTCGCCGCGTTGTACGCGCGGGAGCAGACCGGCGAAGGCGCGCGGCTGGAAGTGTCGCTGTTCGGCGCGACGCTGGCCTCGCTGGTGAACGTGGCGCAGGCAGCGCTGGTGACGGGCAGTGAGGCGAAGCGCTACGGCAACGCCCATCCGTCCATCGTGCCGTATCAGTTGTTTCGCGCGCAGGACCGGCTGTTCGCGATCGGTGGCGGCACCGATCGTCACTTCCGGATGCTGTGCGAGCGCGTGATCGAAAAACCGGAGCTGGCGGCGGACGAGCGATTCGCGACCAACACCGCGCGCGTCACCAATCGCGCGGCGCTCGTGCCGCTGCTCGAGTCGATCTTCGCGACGAGAGACGCAGCGCATTGGGTGGAGCGTTGCCGCGAGGCGAGCATCCCCGCGTCGCTCGTGCGCGGCGTGCTCGAGGCGTTGCGCAGCGACGAGGCCAGGCCGCTCATCGCGAAACTGGACGACTTCGAGACCGTCGGTCATCCCGTGCGCATCGACGGCCGGCGTTTGCCGGTGCGCAGGCGTCCGCCGAAGCTCGGCGAGCATTCCGAGGCGCTGAAGCGCGAGCTCACTGATAGGCGAGCCAGAACAGCGCCGCGCAGCACGCGAACACGAAAACGATGAGACCTCCGAGAATCCCCGGATGCATCGGGCGTCCGCCTTTCGCGGCGCGGAACGCCAGCGCCAGCGCGGTCGTGGCGATGCCGGCCACCAGGATGCCCGCCACCAGGACGATGATCAGTGGCCGCTGAAACTCCGGATCCACGCGCGGCACTCTACACGCGCCGCTTTGCCGCGGCCATCTTCGATTTCGACGAGACCATCATCGATCTCGAGCCGCAGCACACGGCCGCGCACGCGGCGCTGTGCCGCGATCAGGGCGTCGACTACGGGGACATGCCGGAGAGTTTCCGGAAAGGCAGCGGGCGCCGCATCATCGACGACATCCGCGAGATGCGCGCGCACTTTCGCTGGACGGCATCGGAAGAAGAGCTTTTCGAAAAGCGCCAGCGTCACTTCGACCGCATCTGCAACGAGGCGAACCTCGAAGCGATGGACGGCGTGCGCGAGCTGATCGATGACGTGTGCACGTGGGGCATCCCCATGGCCATCACCTCCTCCGCCGTCGGCTCTTCGATCGATGCCATTCTGCGACGCCTGGGATTGCGCGACGCGTTCACGCTCATCGTCGACGGCAGCGAAGTCGCGCACGGCAAGCCCGATCCCGAGGCGTATCTGCTGACCGCGCGGAAGCTGAACGTGAACGCGGACGAATGCGTGGTGTTCGAGGACTCGTACGTCGGCGTCGTGGCTGCGAAGCGCGCGGGCATGTTCTGCGTGGCCATTCGCAATCCGAAGGCGCAGGAA
>DATLBM010000403.1:0-5805 GCA_035526885.1 Thermoanaerobaculia bacterium
AGCGCGACGCGTTCGCGCACATCGATCCCGACGCATTCACCACCATCGAGGCGCCGCTGGAGCGCGACTGGTCTCCGCGCGACGAATCATTCGTGCTGCGCGCGTCGCACTTCACCGCGAACGGCACCCGCTTCGACACACCGATCGCCGTCTACGCGCGCTTCGAGCCTCCGGAGATGGCCATGGAGGCCACGCTGCACGCCGAAGGCTTCCTCCGCCAGAACGAGCAGGGCGAATACTCCCTCGGCGTGAAGTCGCCGTCGCTGATGCGCTACGACGGCGCGCTGCGCTGGTGGGAGCCGAAGGCGTGGAACCGCGCGCTGGCGAACGCGCTGGAGCGCCACGCCGCGCAGCATCCCGACGAAGTCGCGCTCGCGCAGGCTCTCGTCCTCGGGCGAGGCGAACGTCTGACGCGGGAGATGAAAACCAGCTTCCGCAGAGGCGGCACGTATCACCTGCTGGTCTTCTCCGGATTGCAGATCGCGTTCGCGGCGGGCCTCCTGGCCGCGCTGCTGCGATGGCTGCACAGGCCGCGCGCCTCGGACTGGCTGCTGCTCACGTTCGCCGTCATCGCGCCGCTGTTCATCGGACCGACGGCGTCCGTGTCGCGGGCCAGCATCGGGATCGGGCTGTACGCGTTGTCGCGGATTCTGAAGCGTCCCACGTCGCTGGAGAATCTCTGGTGCGTGGCAGCGCTCGTACGCCTGATCGTCGAGCCGCGCGACCTCACCGACGCGTCGTTCCATCTCACGTACGCCGGCGCCGGTGCGCTTATGTTCATCGGACGCCATCTGCGTCCGCGCGCGCTCGGGTATGTCGCGGCCGCGGAGGCAGCGATCGCTCCATTGACGCTGTTTCACTTTCACCAGTACGCGCTGGGCGGCTCGGTGCTGACGTTCGTGATGTCGCCGCTGATCTTCGCGATGCTGATCGTCTCCGCACTGGCGTGCGCGTTCCCGCCGCTCTTCTCCGTGATCGGCTGGCTGCATCGCGTCTGCGTGTGGCTGAACGCGCTGGGGATGTCGGGGTGGTTTGCATCACCGCCCGTTCCCGCGTTGGTCGCGAGCGCGTTCGCGGCGTTGCTGGCCATCGCGATGCTGCGGCAACGCAAGCGTGCGATCGCGCTGATCATGGCGATGCTGATTCCGAGCAGCGCCGCGATCGTCAAAGGGATTCGCCGGCGCAGCACCGCGAATCCGGCCGTCACGTTCTTCGACATCGGCCAGGGCGACGCCATCGCGCTTCGCTCGGGCACGCACACGATCCTCGTCGACGGCGGACGCGGCGAGCGCATCCTCCCGCTGCTCGCCGATCGCGGCATTCGCACGCTCGATGCGGTGATCCTTTCGCACGCGCATCCCGATCACTGCGAAGGCCTGGCCGCGGTGCTGGCGAACTTCGAAGTGCGCAGCATCTGGATCTCGCCGCGCCGATTCCGTGGCGACTGCGCGGCGCAGGTGCTCGAAGCGGCCCGCGCACCGATTCACCTCGTGCGCGACGGCGACACGCTCAACCTCGGCGATCTGCACCTGGCCGCCCATCTCGCGGACAGCAGCTTCCGCAGGTCGCCCGAAAACAACTCGTCTGTCGTTCTCACCGTGCGCGCCGGCGCGCGTAGTTTCCTTCTGACGGGCGACATCGAGAAGGAAGCGGAGCTGTGGCTCAGCGACCGCTCGCTGCGCGCCGATGTGCTCAAGGTCGCGCATCACGGCAGCCGCAGCTCTACCTCGCAAACGTTCCTCGACAACGTCGCCCCGCGCATCGCCGTCATCTCCTGCGGCCGGCACAACCTCTTCGGGCATCCGCACGACTCGGTGCTCGAAGCATTGAGCGAACGCCACGTGCGCACGTGGCGCACGGACCGCGACGGCACCATCGACGTCGTCGTGCGCGCCGGGCATCTGTACGTCACCGCGGGATCGGACTAGAGTGATGAGGACACGCCATGGCGAATACGATTCTGCGGCTGGGGCTGTGGACGCTCATCCTCGTCCTCGTGCTGTACGTCCTGGCCACCACCTACGCGCACGAGCCGTGGACCGAGCTGATCCCGCTGCGGATGCTGCAACAGGCGCTGGTCGTCTCCGGCGCCCTCATCGTTCTGGGCATCGTCCTGCGCATCCTCGGCAAAGGGGCGGACGTCGTTCGCAAGAACCGCTGCCGCGTGTGCCGCACACCCGTCCCGCCCGGCGCAATCTACTGCCGCGCGCACCTCCGCGCCGTCCTCCATGAAGAGGACGACCGGACGCACGGCACGAGGCCTCGCCGTTAAAAAACTCATCGTGATCGCGGGTCCGACGGGCTCCGGCAAGTCGGAGCTTGCGGTGCGACTCGCGCAAACGCTCGCCGGCGAGATCGTCAACTACGACTCCGTGCAGATCTACCGCGGCTTCGACATCGGCAGCGCCAAACCATCGCCTGAAGAGCGCGCGCTCGTCCCGCATCACCTCTTCGACATCATCGACGCGGACGAGGAGTTCAACGCCGCCGATTACGGCCGCGTCGCGCGAGAGGCGTGTTCATCGATCGAGCGTCCGATCCTCGTGGGCGGCACGTTCTTCTATCTGCGCGCACTGCTCTCCGCACTGCCTCCAATGCCCGGCCGCGACGCAGACATCCGCTCACGCATTCGCGCCATCGCCGGGAAACCGCGTGGCGCCGAGCGCCTCCATCGCTGGCTGTCGAAAATCGATCCGCGAAGTGGTAGAAAGATCGCCCCCGCGGACCGGCATCGCGTCGAGCGGGCACTGGAGGTCTGGATCACGAGCGGCCGCCCCATTTCGAGCTGGGATACGGAAGCAAGCGACGAGCTGCCATCGATCAGGATCGGCCTGCGGGTCGACCGCGCTGCGCTGGCGCCGCGGCTCGATGCCCGCGTCGAGGAGATGTTCCGCCGAGGCCTGATCGACGAGACGCGCGCGCTGCTGGCGCGCTTTCCCGCGACGGCGCGTCCCTTCGGCACGATCGGATACAAGGAAGCGGTTGCGGTGATCCTCGGGACGATGACCGAGGCCGCGGCGATCGAGGAAACGAAACGGCGTACGCGGGCGTATGCCAAACGGCAGATGACCTGGCTCCGCTCGGAGCGGAATGTGCACTGGGTGAACGCCGACCACGGAGAAGAGACGCTCGCGGCGGCGCTGCGGGTGATCGAGGAACACGCTTGAGATCGACGAAGACATTCTTGTTCGCGGCCCTGATGCTGCTCGCCGCATGCGGCACCACCACCACGGTCATGCCGCCCGCGGTCACGCCGGAAGGCGAAGACCGGTTTCTGATTCATCCGCTGACCGGAGTGGACGTTGCTCCGCCCGCGAGCGAGCGCTTCGAGGCCGCGTATCGCTACGGCATGGCCGGCAACGAGGCCGAGGCGGATCGGGTGATCGCCGAGTTGCGCCAGCGCAATCCGGAGCTGCTCGTGCAGACGCAGTTGCTCGAGGCCATGATCTACATTCGCGAGGGGCGCTTCGACGAAGCCGCCGCCATGCTGCGGCGCGTGCGCGAGCGCGAGCCGGACAACGTCGTCGCCCGCGTGTACGAGGCCGAGATCGCGGTCCGGCAGAAGCAGACGCGGATCGCCTACGACCTCTATCGCCAGCTCCCGGACGTCCCCACCGCCGCCGAGCGCCTCAAGGAGCTCGAGGGCGCGCTCTTCAACGAGCTGTACGCCGCAGCGCAGACCGCGCCGGAGGCAGAAGCCATTCGCCTGCTGCGCGAGGCGCTCACGTTCAATGCCGGAGCGATCGAGCCGCGCATTCTGCTGGCGCAGAAGCTCGTCGCCGGACGCAGCTTCGACGAGGCCCGCCGCGAGCTCGAGCCATTGCTCGACACCGCGGCCGATCGCACCGAGGTGCAGGAGATGCTGGCCGAGATCGATGCGGGCCGGGGCCGCTATCAGGAAGCGATCCTGCGCTACGACCGCCTGGCGCGGCGCACCAAAGACCCGCGCCACCAGCAGCGCCTCGACGAGATCAAGAGCGAGTGGAGCGCGGCCAACATGCCCTCGCACTACCGCGCCGCGGTCGAGAGCACGGCCCTCACGCGCGCGGAGCTGGCGGTGCTGCTCTACTGGACCGTCCCCTCGATCCGTTTCGCGCAGAACCTGGCGACGCCACCGATCGCGGTCGACGTGCAGGACGTCACCGGCCGCGAGGAGATGATCCGCGCCATGGCCATCGGCATGTACGAAGTCGATCCGGTGACGCGGCGCGTGGGGCCGTATCGCACGGTGTCCGCGGCGCGGCTCGCGACGCTCCTGCAGCGCGTGCTCGTCCTGCGCGGGGCGGGATGCGCGCGCGGCACGACGGCGGAGAAAGTGCTGAGTGCCTGTGCGGTGGAGGATCCGCTGGCGACGATGCCGCCCGACGCGGCAGTCACTGGCCGCGACGCGTTGCGTTACCTGCAACAGCTCGCGAAGAAGATGTAACGCGTTTCACATCACCGTCAGCCGCGGCAGCTCGTAGCGCTCCCGCACCAGTCTTCGCACGTGCGCCGCGATCGCGCGCTGCTCGCCCGAGGGCACCAGCGCCGCGGCTTCGTCCCGCAGCGAAGGCGTCGCCAGCGAGGACACCAGCTCCTCCTCCAGCGTCATCAGCGCCTCTTCGATGCGCGGCAGCGAGCGAAGCGTCGCGAGCGCGCGCACGCGCGGCGCAAACGACGCGGCCGCGGACGACTCGATCGCCAGAGCGAGTGCGTCGAGAGCGGAAGCGGGATCGACCTCGGGCGGGTTTTCCTCGCCGCCCACGGCCAGAGCTTGCCGCTCCTTCCACATCTCCTTGATCGCGTGCTTGCAGTACGAGAGACTGCTCACCGATTTGCCCGCCGCCTCGCGCTTGTCGAACACCGAGTCCACCGCCTCGATCACCACCGGCAGCGGGATGCCCGCCGCCGCCCACTCCTGCATCAGCGCCCAGTCCTTCGCGTTGAGGATGTATGGCGTGCGTCGCCGGCTGGCAAAGTGCGCTTCGATCTCCTGGAAATAGTCCGCGGACACGCGCGCACCCTACGATCGGCTACAATCTCCCGTCAACCCACGGAGCCCCCTGTTATGGAATCGGTCCCGCCTCGCGCGGAAGTCACTGTCTACTCGCCGCTCTTCTCTCCGTTCCGGCAGCCGTTGCAGGGCGGGTCTGTCTCCATCGGGCGAGCCTCCGACTGCACGATTCCCATCAAAGACCGCTACCTCTCGCGCAAACACGCCGAGATCATCCCGAACGGCGCCGCGTGGGTGCTCAAGGACCTTGGCAGCGCCAACGGCACCTATCTGAACGGCTCCCGCGTCGAGCGCGATGAAGTCCTTCGCACCGGCGACCGCATCCGCCTCGGCGACACCGAGATCGTCTTCGAGACCTCAGGCGCCAGCACCGATCGCTTCTTCGCCGTGCCCGATCAGGGACAGGGCACCAATCCCACGATCTCCATCCCCGTCGTCGATCTCGACGACAAGCCGGAGGCGAACGACGTCTCGCGATTGCAGACGCTGACTCTCCTCGCCCGCGAGCTGATCGAAGACCGTCCGATGGACGAGCTGTTCGGCTTCATCACCGAGCGGATCATGGAGCACCTCCGTCCCTCGCGCGTGGCCATCGCCCTCCTCGGCAGCGATGGCCGCTCGTTCAGCAAAGTCGAAGTGCGCCGCCAGGACCAGACCGACCAGAGCGAGCTGACCATCAGCCACACGCTCCTCTCGCAGGTCGTGCAGGAGAAGAAGGCCCTGGCCTTCGTCGACGTGAGCGTCGATGAAAAGCTGCGCCGCGCGCAGTCGATCATCATGCAGGGCATCCACTCGATCCTCTGCGCGCCGCT
>DATLBM010000404.1:0-2088 GCA_035526885.1 Thermoanaerobaculia bacterium
GGGCGCGGTACGTTCTTCGTCGTCAACCCGGTCGTGACGTGGCGCAGCGGGGAGACGTTCACGATGTGGGACGACTGCATGAGCTTTCCCGACCTGCTCGTGCGCGTGCCGCGCTTTCGCTCGCTGTCGCTGCGCTATGTCGACGAGCACGGGGAGGCGAAGGATTGGCCGGAGCTGGACGCCGCGGCATCCGAGCTCCTGCAGCACGAGATCGATCACCTCGACGGCGTGCTGGCCGTGGACCGCGCGCTGGACGCGCGGTCGCTGGTGATGCGGCGCGAGTACGAGCGGAATCGCGCGTGGTTCGACGCGCAGGTGGATTACGCGATCGTGCCGACGATTGGTTGACTGGTTCCTGGTTCCTGGTTGCTTGCGCGTCATGGCTCGATAGCCCATGCACCGCAAGCAACCGACCACCAGCAACCAGTATCGCGAAGCTACTTCGTGAGCTCCACCCCGCTGGCCACGAACGACACTTCCTTCGCCGTCCCGTCCGCGTTGCGCGTCAGCTTCGCGCCTTCTTCCTCGAGGTGGTCCGCCTCCTTCTTCGAAAGCGTCTTCACCACCGTCACGCCCTCGGCGCGCGCGTTCATGCCCTTCGAGTCCAGCGGGATGAAGAACGCGTAGTCCTTGAACGTCACGCGCATGCCGGGCTGGCCCTCGGCGGTGAGCTGCATCCAGCAGCCTTTGCGCTCGCAGGCCTGCGTGATCGTGCCTTCGACGACCACGGCGTTCTTCACGTAGGCGTCGGGATTCTTGATCACGTCGGCGACGGGGACGCTTTTCGCGTCGCGGGAGATGGCGGCGCCGCGCGTGATGGTCTCGGCGGCGAAGGCGGTGGTGGCGAGGAGCAGGAGCGGAAGCAGCAGGCGTTTCATGGCGGCGCTATTATGCCCCGCCGGATGAGAGAAGAGGTCGAAGCGCGCATCCGCGAGCGCTGGAATTCACCGAATGATGACCTGCGCGTGGCCATCCGCGCGCAGGAGTGGACCGGGCACAACATCCCCATCACCGCGTCCGAGTCGACGCTCGGCAGCGGCTCCGAACTGATCGGCGACAACCGCCGCACCATCGCCATCAAGTCGCTCGTGCGCCGCTGGTTCGATCGCGACGTCCGCGTCCTCGACCTCGGCGCGCTCGAAGGCGGCCTTTCGTTCGAGATGGCGCGCGAGGGCTGGAACGCGACCGGCGTCGAAGGTCGCGCGGACAACTTCCGCAAGGCCTCGCTCATCGCGGAGTACTACGCGCTGCCGAACCTGCGCTTCGTGCAGAAGGATGTCAAAGAATTGACACCGGACGACGGTGTGTTCGACGTCATCCTCTGCTGCGGTTTGCTCTACCACCTCGACGATCCCATCGCGCACCTGCGCCTCCTCGAATCGCTGCTGGCGAGCGACGGACTGCTCTTCCTCGACACCCACGTCGCGCCGGATGAACACGCCGCGCGCTACGGCACGCACGAGCGCTCGCTGTCCGACCCGGTGACGGTGACCGACGGCGCGCACGAGTACGAGGGGCGCTGGTGGAGCGAGCCGGCGCACGGCGATCTGCGCGAGCGGATGTGGTCCGCGATCTCGAACGAACGCTCGCTGTGGCTGAGCCGCCGATCGCTGATCCGCGCGCTGTATCACGCAGGCTTTCACGAAGTGCACGAGCTGTTCGGGATGTACGAGATCGACACGGAGTTCGCGCTGCGCGATCAGTTTTCGCGACTGTACCTGGCGTGTCGCAAGCGGTGGTAGGGGGACAGGGGAACGACCGGGAGCGCCTCCGGCGGGCCGGCACGGCCGGCAGCGCTTACGGCAACACGTGCGGCTGCCGAGAGCCGCGTTCAGTGCGTACACCGTGCGTTCCGGCTGGGCCAACAAGCGCTGCCGGCCGTGCCGGCCCGCCGGAGGCCCCCGGTCGTCCTCGGGTGGGCAGCGAAAGCGACAGAGCGCTCACACGCGCGCAAGCGCAGCCAGCGCGGGGAAGATCACGTCCGCGTGCGTGATGGCGAAGCTCTTCTTGAGGATCGCGTTCACGTCGCGGGACGTTGCGATCTCGCGGACGTCGCCCGATCCTGCGCCCGAGATCACGATCACGGCC
>DATLBM010000405.1:0-3094 GCA_035526885.1 Thermoanaerobaculia bacterium
CGCTTGTTGGCCCAGCCAGGACGCACCGTGTACGACTGAACGCGGCTCTCGGCAGCCGCACGTGTTGCCGTAAGCGCTGCCGGCCGTGCCGGCCCGCCGGAGGCCCCCGGTCGTTCCCCGGGCGGGGGGCGAGCGCAAGCGACTACTTCAGCACGTAGTCGTTGAAGCTCCGCCCCAGCTTTCCGATCAGGCGGTCGCAGTTCTCGCTCGAGCCGCACCATGCGCGCATCGAGATGCGGAACGTGCCGTTGTCCTGTGCCGCCTTCGTCACCTCGAACGCCGGCTTGCCCGTGTCCGCCGGCCCTTCGGTCACGATCGACGTGTCGCTCTGGCTCTGCACCTTCCACGACGAGTTCTGCTGCAGCCACTGCATTGCGCGCGACCATTTCGCGTCGCAGTCTTGGCCGGCCACGCAGGTGATCACTCGCGAATCCGGCGCCGTGGCGCAGCCGGTCACGCACAACATCGCAACTAGAATCCAACTTCGCATGACGCGGCGTTGCTGCGCCGCGCGTGCCAAGGGCTGGGGACCGATGATTTTTCGTCGCGCCGGCAGTCTATGGAGCGAAAGGAAATGATCGCCATGCGAAAAATCACTCCCAACCTCTGGTTCGACAGGCAGGCCGAGGAGGCCGCGCGCTTCTACGTCTCGATCTTCCCGAACTCGAAGATCACGAACCTCACGCGCTTCCCACCCGAGGTGGCGAAGGCGGCGCAGATGCCGGAGGCCACGGTCATGACGGTGTCGTTCGAGCTGGACGGCAACGCGTTCCTCGGACTCAACGGCGGCCCGATCTTCAAGTTCAGCGAGGCGGTGTCGTTCATCGTCGACTGCAAGGACCAGGAAGAAGTGGATTACTTCTGGGACCGCCTCACCGCCGGCGGCGGCGAGCCCGGCCAGTGCGGCTGGCTCAAGGACCGCTTCGGCCTGTCGTGGCAAATCGTCCCGTCCGTGCTCCCGAAGCTGATGACGCAGAGCGATCCGGAGAAGCAGCGCAAAGTGGGCGCGGCCATGATGAAGATGAAGAAGATCGACATCGCGGCGCTGGAACAGGCGGCTGAAGGCTGACGATGCGGGACAGGCTTCAGCCTGTCCTGCATCCGGCCAGCGTTTTGCAACCAGCCGCGACGTTGACGATCACGTGCGCCGATTGCGGCAGTACACAGTTCATCCCGGACGAACTTCCCGTGGGGAGCACGGCGCAGTGTCACCGTTGCGACCGGCGGCTGGCGCGGAGCACCGGCGCGTCGCTCGACATCCCGCTGGCGTGTGCGGTGGCGCGGTTCATCCTGCTGCCGCCGGCCGTGTTCATGCCGCTGATGGACTCGACCATTCGCAACCTCGTCTATCAGGAGAGCCGGCTCGTCTCGAGCGTCGGGACCATCTACAGCGAGGTGTGGTTCCCGTTCGCGTTCGGGTTCCTGTTCTTCGCTTTTCTCTTTCCGGCGTTGCGGGCTTTGTTTCAGATCCTCGTGCTGGGATCGCTGCGGTTCGGGTGGAACCTCTGGCAGCGCGGGCGGATCTTCCGCTGGAGTGAGGAACTGCGCATCTGGAGCATGACCGACGTCGTGTGTCTGGCCGGGGTCATCGCGTACTACCGCGCGTCGATACCCGCGCAGGTGGAAGTGCGCATCGGCGCGTGGTGCTACGCCTTGGTGGCGCTGCTCGTGTATGCGGGCGACTTCTCGCTCGACCGGCGTGCAATCTGGAACGCGATCCATCCCGATTTGAGAGACGTGCCTCATCGCCACGTGGCGTCGTGTGACGTGTGCGAGCTCGCGGCGCTGGAGCGGCGGAAGGGCGATCACTGTCCGCGATGCGGATCGCGTCTGGACCGCAACATCGCGCCGCGCTTTGCGCCGGCGGCGGGCGCGGTGGCGGCGGCCATCCCGCTGACCATCCCCGCGTACGGCGCGGCCATCATGGTCAACGACCAATTGACGGGAGTGGTCGAGCACACCGTCGTAGGCACCGTGCAATTGCTGGCGGACCGCGGCTACTGGCAGGTGGGCATCGTGGTACTGATCTTCGGCATCGCCGTGCCGATCACCATCCTCACCTGCATGGTGTGGCTGCTGGCGCGCGTGCGATTCCCGGACAAGAAAGGACTGCCGCTGCGGACGCGCGTGTATCGCGTGCTGCATGCGCTCGTGCGCTGGCCGATGATCATTCCGTTCATCGCCGCCATCGCCGCGCCGATCGTGAACTACCGGGGCATCGATGACATCGTGTCCGGCCCCGGCGCGACGCCGCTGTTCATGCTCATCGCGCTGCTCATGCTGGCCATGCGCATGTTCGAGCCGCGCCTGATGTGGAAGACCGCCGGAGAGGCTCCATGAGCGAGTACGACGACGTCGAAGAAGATCGCCGTCCCGAGGGCGAGCGCCGCGCGCCGGAGAGTCCGGCCCAGGCGCGGGCACGAGTGCGCGTGCGGCACTGGTCGCCGTGGATCTGGGTGATCCCGGCGCTGGCCATCTTCTTCGCCGGCTACCTCATCGTGCGCTACGGATTCTTCGGCGGCGGCGACATCACGGTCACGTTCGCCGAAGCGCGGGGACTCGATCGATACAGCCCGGTGCGATACCGCGGCGCGAAAGTCGGCACCGTCCAGAAGATCACCATCGATCGCGAGCGCGGCGGCGTGGAAGTGCGCATCTCCCTGGACGCGTCGATGAACTACGCGCTGCGCAAGAACACGAGGTTCTGGATTCAGGAAGCGGGACTGGAAGGCGGCGGCATCGGAGGCTTGCTCTCCGGCACGTCCGTGGGAATCCTCCCGGGCGACGGCGACGAGACGCGCGAGTTCATGGGCCTCGAGTACGCGCCCGTGCAGGCGCCGCCCGAGCCGGGCAAGGTGTTCCTCCTCGAAGCGAGCGGCGTGGGCGGCCTCGCAGCCGGCTCCCCCGTCCAGTTCAACGGCATGCGAGTCGGCCGCGTCCTCGGCGCCGAATACGACGAACCGCGCGACATGACGTTCATCCACGTCTTCGTCTCGCAGCGCTACACGAATTACGTGCGCCAGGCCACGCGCTTCTGGCGCGCGAACGGCCTGTCATTCTCGCTGGGCGGCGCAGGCGCGACGATGAGCGGCGG
>DATLBM010000406.1:0-7535 GCA_035526885.1 Thermoanaerobaculia bacterium
TCTGGTTGCCGACGCCGTTGGAGATCAAACCGATCAGCGTGCCGACGATGAACACGCCGCCCAGCGTGACGATGAGCATCATCAGCAGGTAGCCCGCCGAGCCGGTGTCGCCGCCCATCGTGCCCGCGTCGAGCGTGCGCATGAGGTTGTGCCACATCAGCTCGGGGAACGAGAGCGCCGCGCCGCCTTCCGCTTTCGGGGCCGCGCCGATGAGGACGAGGAGCACCGAAGCGACGCCCAGGAATGCGATGGTGAGAATGGCCAGCCACGCGATGAGCGCAGGCGTGCCTTTGGACAAAGTATTGTCGAACGCATAGCGCATGCGCTGGCGCAGCGTGAAAGTTTTCATGGGACCCCTTGCCGGACGATTTGGACCGTGGGCACGGTAGCAAACGCACTCCGGTGTTACAAGACGAAATTGACCGGTCGTCCGATATCATCCGCGCCATGAGAATCGGAGCGGTACTCACTATCCTTTTAATGTCGTCGTCAGCGTTTGCGCAGCAGGACGAGACCATCGTCGCGGATCGTCCGGGCCTCGCCGACGGTGCCGCCACGGTCGGCGACGCGGTGTTCCAGGTGGAGACGGGACTGAACGTCGACCACCAGGGCGACGAAGCCCTGACGCTGCCGACGCTCCTGCGCTACGGCTTCGGCAACCGCTTCGAGCTTCGCGTCGAGAGCGACGTCCTCGCGCTGCACGACGGCGACGCCGATCTGGCGCCGATCGCCGCCGGATTCAAACTGAAGCTGACCGAGGGCACGGTGCCGCTGTCGCTGATCGGGAGCGTGCAGCCGCCGTCGGGCGAAGGGGAGTTTCGCAGCGATGGCTACGAGACCTCCGCACGCCTGGTCAGCGACATCGACCTCGGCAACGACTTCTCGCTCACGCCGAACGTGGGCATCGAGAAAGGGGAGCACTCGGATGCCGAGGCGGTGTTCGCGCTGACGCTGGAGAAAGAGCTCGGCGCGATGCATCCGTTCGTGGACATGGAAGCGCGCTCCGGCAATGGCAACACCTCGGCGATCTTCGACGCGGGCATTGCGTGGATCGTGCGGCCGCACACGCAGTTGGATGTTTCCGCAGGGTTCGATGTCGCCGGCGACGCCTATCCCGATTGGTTCATCGGCGCGGGTGTGAGTCGCCGGTTCTGATTGCGCCGAGGTGTCATCCTGAGTCGCGTAGACGACGAAGGACCTTCCAGCGTGATGGCGCGGCAGGGAAGGTCCTTCGACTCCGCTGCGCTCCGCTCAGGATGACACCTCGGCTTTCGTGTCATCCCGAGCCGCGAAGACGGTCGAGGGACCTTCCCACGTCCGTGGCGCGGTAGAAGGTCCTTCGACTCCGCTGCGCTCCGCTCAGGAAGACACCTCGGCTTTCGTGTCATCCCGAGCCGCGAAGACGGTCGAGGGACCTTCCCCCATGCCGTGGCGCGGTAGAAGGTCCTTCGACTCCGCTGCGCTCCGCTCAGGAAGACACGACACGCGAGCGCCTATTGCGCCGCCGCCGATCCCTGTGGTTGTATGAATCGTCAGGTCCAAGCCAAGTCCCGGAGGGTTTTTCATGCGCGTTGCGCGGTGGGTGCTGTTCGTTTTCTCGCTTCTCTCTCTTCCTCTTGCCGCGCAGACGTTCGTGTTCGACCTTCGCGGGTCTCAGGAAGTGCCGCCCGTGCCCAGCACGCACACCGGCGGCTGCATGGGCGTCCTCAATCAGGGTGCCGCGACCTTCTCCGTGACGTGCGTGCATGACGTCGCCGGCGCGACGGTGATGCATATCCACCAGGGCGCCGCCGGCACGAACGGCGTCGTCCTCTTCGACCTCGGCAATCCCGCGAGTCCCGTGACCGCGACGTGGACCGGCATGACCGCGCAGAACATCAGCGACCTGCTGGCCGGGAACCTCTACATCAACATTCACACGAGCGGGCGTCCGTCCGGCGAGATCCGCGGCCAGATTCTTCCGCGCACCGTCGACACGGTGGCCTTCACCGCGGACGGCAGCCAGGTCGTGCCGCCGAATGCTTCCAACGCTACCGCGAGCTGCACAGCGGACCTCAACAACGCCGCCGACGCGATGGCCGTGTCGTGCACGCACAACCTCGCCACGCCGTCGGCGGCGCACATTCACCAAGGCTCATTCGGAACGAACGGTCCGATCCTCTACACGTTCGCCGATCCGACGAACCTCAATGCGAACGTGCCGCTGAATGCGCAGCAGGTCGCGGCGTTCGCTGCGACGCTGCTCTATCTCGACATCCACGGCACGGGCGGAACGGAGGCGAATCCCGCGGACGAGATCCGCGGCCAGATCGGCACGCCGCCCGCCGGCGCGGGCACGGGCACGATCGTCATCAAGAAAGCGACGTCACCGGGCGGCGGCGCGGGCTTCAACTTCACCGAGAACATCACGCCGGGCGGCTTCACGCTGAATGACGGCGGCACGCGCACGTTCAACACGGTCTCGCCGGGAACGTACACGATTTCCGAGGCGCCGATGAGCGGCTGGACGGTGGGCGACGTGTCGTGCGACGACGCCAACAGCGCCGCGGACGAAGCGACGGCCACCGCCACCATCAACGTCGAGGCGGGTGAGACGGTCACCTGCACCTTCCGCAACTTCGCGGTCTCACCGACCGACACCATCTTCGCCTTCCGCCTCTCCGGCGATCAGGAAGTGCCGCCGGTGGTCACTCCGGAAACGGGCGGCTGCATGGCGCGGTTCCGCGCGGCAACGAGCTCGCTGTCGATCGTCTGCACGCACGACGTCAACCTGCCGACGGTCATGCACATCCACCAGGGCGCGCCCGGCACCACCGGCGACGTCCTGTTCGACCTCGGCTCGCCGGTCAGTCCCGTCATCGCCACGTGGGACGGCATGACGCCCGCGCAGGTGGCCGCGCTGCTGGCGGGCAATCTCTACGTGAACATCCACACGTCGGGACGTCCGTCGGGCGCGATCCGCGGGCAGATCGTGCCGCGCTCGATCGACGCGCTCACGTTCCCGATGGATGCGGCGCAGGTCGTGCCGCCGGGAACGTCGGCCGCGAGCGGCACCTGCACCGCGGACCTCAACACGGCCGCCGACGCGCTGGCCGTGAGCTGCACGCACAACCTCCCCACGCCCGATCAGGCGCACGTGCACACCGCGCCGCGCGGCCAGAACGGTCCGATCACGTACACGTTCCCCAGCGCGACCAGTCCGTTCTCGTCGAACGTGCCCATGACGCCGCGCAATGTCGCCGACTTCGAAGCGGGATTCCTCTACGTCGACGTGCACGGTCCCGACGTGAGCGAGGAATCGGCGTCGGACGAGATCCGCGGACAGATCGACGCGCCGGTCGTGGTGCCGACGACGGGCACGATCCGCATCATCAAGGCCACGTCGCCCGCGGGCGGGACGAACTTCCCGTTCACGGAGACGATGACCAACGGCTCGTTCACGCTCAGCGACGGCGGCGTGCAGACGTTCAACAACGTCGCCGCGGGCACGTACACGGTGACCGAGGGGACGGTGAGCGGCTGGTCGCTGACGGACGTCACGTGCGGCGACGACGACAGCACCGGCAATCCGTTCAATCGCACCGCAAGCATTCATCTCGCCGGCGGCGAGACGGTCACGTGCACATTCCGCAACCTGCAGAGCGTCGCCGCGCCGCAACGCTTCATCTTCCACATGTCGGGCGATCAGGAAGTGCCGCCGTCGGGATCGGCCGCGCGCGGCGGCTGCTACGCGCAGCTCGACTCGGCGACGCGGCGCCTGGCGCTGATCTGCACGCACAACGTGGCCTCGCCGACGATTGCGCACATCCATCGCGGCGCCGCCGGTCAGACCGGTCCCGTGCTCTTCGACCTCGGCGATCCCACGTCACCGATGGAGGCGACGTGGAACATGACGCCGGCCGACGTCGACGATCTGCTCGCGGGCCGTCTGTACGTGAACATTCACGCGGCGGGACGTCCGGAGGGCGAGATTCGCGGACAGATGCTGGTGCGCACCGTGGACTCGTTCTCGTTCACCGCGAACGGCGCGCAGGAAGTGCCGCCCACCGATTCGACGCACACCGGCTCGTGCACCGCGGACCTGGCGAACGACGCGTCGTTCGTGAGCATCGTCTGCACGCACAACATCCCGAACCCGAGCTCGACGCACATGCACGACGCGCCTCCGGGCGTCGACGGTCCGGTGATCTACGACTTCCCGAACACCAGTCCGTTCTCCGGCAACGTTCCGCTCACGCCGCGGCTGGTGGCGGATTTCGCGGCCGGCTTCCTCTATGTCAACATCCACTCGCTGCCCGACTACGAGCAGGGCGAGATTCGCGGACAAGCGTTCGGTCCCGCGACCGCGCAAGCCGCGGCCGCGGCCATTCCGACGCTCGGTCAATGGGCGCTGCTGCTGCTCGCGCTGGCACTGGCGGCCGTGGCGTTCCTGCGAGTACGCTGATCGACATGAACCGGACCCGACTCGCTCTCGCTCTCGCATTCGCGCTCGCAGTCTTCCTCGTACAGAGCGCGCTGGCCGAAGTGCCGCTGCCGCAGGTCAGTCCGGCCGCGGGCGTGATGCAGGAAGTGGGCATCTCGAAGGTGCGCATCGTCTACCACCGCCCCGCGGTGCAGGGCCGCAAGATCTGGGGCGGCCTCGTCCCGTACGGCAAGGTGTGGCGCCTCGGCGCGAATGAAGCGACGACCATCGACTTCCCCCACCAGGCCACCATCAACGGCAACAAAGTGCCGGCCGGCACTTACTCGCTGTTCGTCATCCCCGAGCCGACCGAGTGGACGATCATCCTGAACAAGGTCGCCGACCAGTGGGGCGCGTTCTCGTACGAGCAGAAATACGATCAGCTGCGCTTCAAGGCGAAGCCGGAGGCGAACGCGCATCAGGAGTGGTTCAAGGCCGACCTCGTGCCGCTCAGCGATCACTCCATGCGCGCCGATCTGATGTGGGAGAAGGTGCGCGTGCCGTTCACGATCGAGTTCGACGTCGACACGATCATGTGGGCCACCATCGAGACGGCCATCGCCAGCCAGCACCGCAAGTGGACGGACTTCCACAACGCCGCGCGCTACGCGCAGCGCACGAACAAGCGCCTCGACTCGGCGATGATCTGGGTCGAGGAGGCCATGAAGCTCAACGAGAACAACTACTGGAACTACGAGCTGAAAGGCCGCATCCTCCACCAGCTCGGCCGCGACCCGGAAGCGTTCGAGGCCATGGAGAAAGCGCGCCTGCTGGCCACCGGCAGCGCGCCGCAGGAGTTCCTCGACGAGCTCAATCGCACGGTGGCGAGCTGGAAGAAGAAATGAAGTCCGCATCGAAGCTCATCGACGAGAAGATCGCCGATCTCGACGACTGGCGCGGCGAGATGCTGGCGCGGCTGCGCAAGCTGATCCACGCGGCCGACCCGAAGGTGGTCGAGGAGTGGAAGTGGGACGGCCCGGTGTGGTCTCACGACGGGTTGATCTGCACGGGCGAGACGTACAAGAGCGTCGTGAAGCTGACGTTCGCGAAAGGCGCCGCGCTCGACGATCCGTCCGGCATCTTCAACTCCAGTCTCACGGGCAACACGCGCCGGGCCATCGACTTCCGCGAGGGCGACCAGGTCGACGAATCGGCACTGAAGGGCTTGATTCGCGAGGCCGTGAAGTTGAACGCGTCCCGCGCCCGCGGCTGATCGAACTGCTATTCTGTTGCAACCCGTGCAACTCTCCCCCGGTGATCGCATCCGGCAATACGAGATCCTTCGGCCTCTCGGCGCGGGAGGCATGGGCGAGGTGTACTGCGCGCGCGACGAAAAGCTCGGGCGCGAGATCGCGCTGAAGATCCTGCCCACCGAGCTGTCGACGAATGCCGAGGCGCTGCGGCGGTTCGAGCAGGAGGCGCGGGCGGCGTCGGCGCTCAACCATCCGAACATCGTCACCATCTACGAGATCGGCCAGTCCGAGAAATTCGCGTGGATCGCGATGGAGCTCGTCGACGGCGAAGATCTGCGCACGATCATCGCGCGTGAGCCGATGTCGCTGCGTTCCGCGTTGCGCGTGGCGACGAAGATCGCGGACGGACTGGCGGCCGCGCACGAGCGCGGCATCGTCCATCGCGATCTGAAGCCCGACAACGTGATGGTCACGAAGGACGGCTTCGTGAAGGTCCTCGACTTCGGCCTGGCCAAGCAGATCCGCACGCTCACCTCGGACGAGACCACGCTGCCGCACACGTCGCCGGGCACGATCTTCGGCACGGTCGGCTACATGTCGCCCGAGCAGGCCACGGGCCGCGAGATGGACGGCCGTTCCGATCAGTTCTCGTTCGGCGTGATGCTGTACGAGATGCTCACGCGCGTGCGTCCGTTCGAGCGCGAGTCGCGCACGGAGACGCTGGCCGCGATCCTCCGCGACGAGCCGCCGCCGCCGTCGTCGATCAACGAATCGGTGTCGCGCGATCTGGACCGCATCCTGGCGCGTTGCCTGGCGAAGCAGCCGCGCGAGCGGTACGCATCGACGCGCGATCTCGCGCGCGACCTTCGCGAGGTGCGCGACAGCTTCTCGCAAAGCTCCGTGGAGCGGCGCGCTTTCAGCGCGCCTCTGCGGAGGACGAAGGGCACGCCGCTCCACTACGCGATCGGCGCGGTGGTGCTTCTTGCGATTGCTGCCACGGGATACGTCATGTGGCAGCGCCGCGATGACGCGCGCCGCGTCACCTCGGTCGCCGTAATGCCTTTCCGCGACATCGGCGAGACCGTCGAAGGCCGCGCCTTCGCGGACGGCATCTCCGAAATGGTGGCCACGCGACTGGCGCAGGCGCGCGAGCTCAGAGTGGCCACGCCGTTCGACGGCGCGACGCTGCGAGAGAGCGACGATCCTTCGGCCGTCGCGAAACAGACCGGCGCGGACGCGGTCGTGCGCGGCACGGTGCAGCGCGGCGGCGGCGACGTGCGCGTCACGGTCTCGCTCATCGACGCCGCGAGCGGACGCACCCTCGCCGCGACGACGGCCACGCGCGCGTCCACCGATCTCTTCGCCTTGCAGGACGCGGTGGCCGAGGATCTGCTGCGCGCGCTGGGACGCGAGGCGCCGCCGCGTGCCGCCGTCGCCGCCGCGGTTCTCGGCGCGGATGATCAGCGGCGCTTCACCGAGGCCGTGGGACTGCTGCAGCGCGTTCGCGACGAGCAGTCCGTCGATCGCGCCATCACCTCGCTCGAGGCCGTGCTGCGCAACGCGCGCGAGTCGGGCTCGGTCAACGCGCTGCTGGCCCGCGCGCTCCTGTTCAAGGCGCGGCTGGCGCGGCGCAACGCGCTCGTCGAGCAGGCCGCGCTCTACGCCACGCGCGGCGTGTCGCTGGCGCCGCAGGATCCCGAATCGCACATCACGCTGGGACAGGTGCAGAACGCGAGCGGCAAATACGCGGACGGCGAACAGTCGTTCGCGCGAGCTCTGCGCCTCCGCCCGCGAGACTCCGACGCACTCCTCGGACTGGCGGATTCGTACAACGGCCAGGGCCGGGCGGCCGAGGCGGAGAAGCTGTATCAGCAGGTGCT
>DATLBM010000407.1:0-4796 GCA_035526885.1 Thermoanaerobaculia bacterium
TTTGCCCGTGGCATTGCGCTCGAGCTTGATGTTGATGATCGGCGACGATGGATCCCACGGCTTGCCGAATCGGCGCGCCAGCGAGAGGAGGCTGGCATTCGTGAGGCCGCGAACGACGATATGCGAGCGTCCACGTCGGCATGATGCCTTTACTTGACGTGACTCGATCTTCCCATCGCTCCGCGAGAGGATTCTCGCCGAATTACTCCGCCGGCGCCCTCAGATTCACGACGATTTGGAACCGAACTTCCACCGGCTCACCGTTTAACGTCCCCGGACGGAACGTCCACTGCCGGACCGCGGCTTCGGCTGCTGCGTCGAGGCCGTAAGGAAGAGACTTGACCACTTTCGTCTGCGTGATTCGGCCTTCTGCGTTGACGAGCACCTCGAGGATGACGAGTCCGGAGGCCCTCGCCTTCTTCGCCTCCTCGGGATAGACCGGCTCGACCCGCGACACGACAACCGGCGCCTTCACGTCACCGCCGACGCGGTACGGTGGTCCCACCGGCGGCGACGGCGGCGTTGCAGCCGGCTGCGCCGTCAGCGGACGCCAGGCCGGCCGCGCTGCGGTGCTGACGCGCTCGGCCTCCGTCTCGAGCGCTTTCCGCCTGACCGGATCGCTTTCGAGCTTTGCCTGCTCGCGCAGCACGGCGCCGCGGTGATACGCAGCCCACGCCGCCTGGCCGGGATTCTGTCCCACGTTCTCCACGCGGCCGAGCGCTTCCATCGCGCGCGCAAGCAGCGCGCGCTTCCGGCCGGCGGACAGTTCCGAATGACTCGTAACGAACCCCGTGGCGACGGCGGCGATGGAGAAGGCGCGCTCGGGGTCCGAAGGCTCGAGGGAGGCGGATTTCTCGTAGTCCGCCAGCGCCGTGTCGATCTGTTCCGCGCGTTGACGAACCATCCCGCGCAACGCGTACAGAACTGCATCGTCGGGGTGCTTCTCCAGCGTCGCGCCGAGAAGTTTTTCTGCTTCCGCATCGGGAAGCACGAAAGCGAGCTCCCCGACCGCATTTCGATCGTCAGGATGCAGTTTCAGATACTGGCGCAGCGCGGCGATGTGCGGCTCCTTCGCCTCGTCCGCCCGCCGTTTGTACTTCTCGAGGATCGCGGGATCCCGTTTGGTGAAGATGACGTTCCGGGGGACCGCGTATCGCTCGATCCGCTGGAGATCCGCCACGGACGGATCGGCATCGACGGCGTCGATGTAGGCGCGCAGCGCGCCTGCATGATCGCCCGCAGTGCGACGCTCATCGGCCAGCTCGAGCGACTTCTTAGCCGCGGGCTGAAGTGCCCCGCCCGCAAGCGTGCTCAGTGTGGACAGCAGAACAACGAATCCGACTACCACACGGCGCATGCAGGTCCCCCGGTGAATCTGGTCGTATGGTAGCAGGGGATCACGGCCGGCGACGCTCACGCGGGCAAGCGCACTTCGATGCACGCGCCGCCGCCGGGTTCGTTGCGCGCGATCACTTCGCCGCCGTGTTCGCTGACGATCTTCTGCACGATGGCCAGGCCGAGGCCGCTGCCGCCGCGGCGGCGGGTGAAGAATGGTTCGAAGAGGTGCGGAACGTCCTCAGCGCGGAAGCCCGACCCGTGATCCGAGACCGCCACTACGACCGCGCCGCCTTCGCCATACGCATCGATCGTCACCGTGTCGCCGTCGGGCGAGAAGTCGATGGCATTCTCGATGAGGTTCTTGAGGACCTGCACCATGCGGTCGGCGTCGATGGCGATGGCCGGCAGTGTGTGCTCGATCCGCGTTTCGATGTCCGCATTCTTCTCCCGCGCCCTCAACATGCACACGCGCAGCGCCTCGGCAATGACCGGCTCGAGGGCCTGCACGTGGCGCGCGAGCGGCCGCACCGTTCCGTACTGGAGCAGATCATCCATGAGTCGGGTCAGGCGCGCGACGTCGCGGCGCAGTGTGGTCATGTACTCCGCCGTTTCTGCGCTCGTCCCGAACTCCGCCTCGAATGCGTCGAGTGATGCGGTGATGCCGAACAGCGGATTGCGCACCTCGTGCGCGACGCCGGCCACGAGCGTGCCGATGGCCGACATCCGCTCGCTCCGCCGCACCGTCTCCTCCATCTTTCTGCGTTGGGTGATGTCGCGCGCGGCGAGGATCACGTGATGCTCGCCGCCGATCTCCGCGTGCCGCAGGTTGGCTTCGATCCAGAACGCGTGTCCGTCGCGATGCCGGACGCGCCACTCGTGCAGCGTGCCGGTGTTGAGCGGATCGCGCATCACGGCCGCGGCCGTCGCCATGTCGAAGCCGTCCTCGCCCGAGCTCATGCCTCCGAGGCCGACGTCGAAGAGCTGCTCGCGGGTGAGACCGAGCATCTCGCAGGCGCCGCGATTCGCGTCCACCAGTGCGCCGGTGCGGAGATTGCGCACCACGATGGCGTCGTTGACGGCGTCGAAGATCGACAGCAGCCATTCTTCGCTTTCGGCGCGGCGCGACGTCTCCTCTCGAAGTCGATGAACCATCGTCTCGATGGAGTGGCGGAGATTCGAGAGCTCCGCGGCTGCCGGCGCGGGCGGCTCCGTCGTGCCGCCGCTGCTCACGGCGGCAGCGTAGCGGTCGATCGAGCGCACCGGCTCCAGCACGATCCGCGACATGAGCAGATAAACCGCGAGCACGAGCAGCGCGTCGGCCACCAGCACCGTGGTCATGAGACGCATGCGCAGCGCGCGCAGGTCCTCGTTGACGAGCCGAGGCGACAGGTAGAGCCGCACCTCGCCGATCTGGCTGCCGGAGAAGGTGACCGTGCCGTCGTACGTCGTGAGATCGCGTGGCAGATTCCGGCCCGTCCACGGAACGAGCTTCCAGTCCGCGTCGCGCTGGCGTCCGAACGTCTGTCCTGCCGCGACGACGCGCATCGCGTACACCGACTTCGGTTCCGCCATCGCTTCGATCACCTTCTCGATCTGCGGCCGGTCGATGTTCCACACCGGCTTCTCCAGCGCCACGCGGGTCGCGCGCACCTGCAGGCGCGCCAGCGCGTCCAGGCGCGCCCTCATCTCGCGCTTCTGTTGCGAGTATTCGATGATCGAGTACGTGCCGGCGAGCAGTGTCGTCAGCGCCACCAGACCCGTCGCGACCATGAAGGACAGTGAGCGGTTCATCGGTACGTTTGCGGATCGAACCACAGCCTCTTGTCCTGGAACGGCGTCTCCGGACCGACGAACGGGTTGGCGATCTTGAAGACGCGCCGCGTCTTCAGGTGCAGGCGCTCGATCTTCCAGCGCTGATGGCGATCGAAGACGCGGTCATACGTGCCGTCGGCGATCATCATCCGCATTCCCTCTTCCGCGCGCGCGGCCAGGCGCCGTCCTTCCGGCGTCGGCGGAAACCAGAAATACATCGGCAGCGGGTAATAGAAGAGGATCGTGCCTTCGATGGCCAGGCCTTTCGCTTCCGTCTTGTGTCGCGCCACCTCGTCGAGCACTTCCACGGCGCCGCGGAGGAACACGTCGAAGCGGCGATGGGCGAGCATTCCGAACAGGCCGTCGTAATCCGATCCCGTGACGACCTTGAATTTGCTCGTCTCGAGGATGCCCACGTCGATCCAGCCCTGGCCGAGTCCGAACGTGAACTTGCGGAGATCATCGAGCGAGCGCGCGGAGGCAAAGCGCGCCTGCTCGCCGTCGCGAATGAGAAACACGCAATAGCCGCCGAGGTTCTTATCGACGGGGATATGCACCGCCACGAGACTGCGCTCGAAGTCCGGCGTCGTGCCGAGGTACATGACCGTGAGCTTGCCCGTGGCGTGTTTCAGCTCGAACGCCTGGCGCTGCTCCGTCATCACTTCCGAGGCCTCGATGAACTGGTAGGGGCCCCACTTCGGCTTCGTTTTCTCGAGCGCCGTGCGCAGGATCTCCCAGTGATACTCGTAGCGCACGTCGCGCGGGGATTCGGGACGGTGATGGATGTAGGTCATCACTGGCGGTGTCGCCGCGGAGACCGGCGCCACCGCGAACGCGATTACCGCGAATGCACTGAGCCACCGATTGTTCACGATTACAATTTGTCCCGAACTCTCAATATACGCTCATGCTCAGGAACCGCGTGCTCCTCGTCGACGACGAGGAAAGTCCTCGTTTCGGCCTGCGAAGGTTTTTGAAATCGCATGGATTCGACGTCGATGAAGCGGGCGATTGCGTGACGGCCCGCGCGCGGTTCCGCAGTTTTCAGCCCGACATCGCCATCCTCGATTTCCGTCTGCCGGACGGGACGGCCCTCGATCTGATTCCCGAGTTTCGCGCGCAGGACCATGCCGCCGTCATCGTGCTGACCGCGTTCGCGTCCATCGATACGGCCGTCGAGGCGGTGAAGCTCGGCGCCGAGCAGTTCTTCACCAAGCCCGTGCAGCTCGACACGCTGCTGGTCGTCATCAACCGCATCATCGAGAACCAGCGCAATCGCCACAAAGCGGCGGGCGCATCCGTCAATCAGTCGCGCGATGCCGTCGATCCCTTCCTCGGCACCGGCGACGCCATTCGCGACCTGCAGGAAAAAGCGGAGTCCGTGCTGCGCACCGACAGTCCCGTGCTCATTCACGGCGAGACCGGCACGGGGAAAACTGTCCTTGCGAAATGGCTGCATGCGCGCGGCCGGCGGGCGGGCGAGGCCTTCGTCGATCTCAATTGCGCCGGCATCTCGCGCGAGTTTCTGGAGACCGAGCTGTTCGGACACGAGAAGGGCGCGTTCACCGGCGCCGCGGCCACCAAACAGGGGCTGCTCGAGATCGCGCATCGCGGGAGCGTGTTCCTCGACGAGATCGGCGACATGG
>DATLBM010000408.1:0-5429 GCA_035526885.1 Thermoanaerobaculia bacterium
TCGAACTCGAACCAGTTGGCGTTCTGCTGGAACTTCTTTCGCGCGGTTGCGAGGAAAGCTGTTTCTTCGTGAGTCATCGGACCTCTTCGAACACGACCTCGTGGTACTCGAAGTACATCGCTTCCTGACGGAAGCGCGTGCGGGCCTCCCGAACCAGTTGTCGAAGTGCATCAACCTCACGCATCGACTTCACGATGACGACGATGATGCGATTCTGGTCCGAGTAGCCGCGCCACCATCCGGTGACGACGCCGAGATCGGTGAACCCGCTCACCAGCTCGGTGAGCTCGTCGTTCCACCAACTCCATGTGACCAGATCGAAAGGTTCGCCGTTGTTGTCGTTGAGCGGGATGAGCAGGGTGACTTTGATGCTCGGCGACTCTGCCATTGCATGCTCCTCTCGTGAGGTAGTCGCCGGGTTTCCATATGAGGCAATATCCATTGCTCATTTGAATTTGTCAATACGCTTTCAAATTATGGCGGATATGTGAACGTCACCACCGCCCTCGTCACCCCCATCGGCAACAACAGATTCAGGTTCGGCGAGAGCGTGTAGAACGGGCGCAGGTCCACGGGGTTCGCGAGGGCGGCGGCGCCGGAGGCGGTGCAGAGGTCGCCCGTGCGCTGCAGGCCTTCGATCGGTTTCTTGAGGCGCATGGTCGGATACGTGCGGTTGATCTCGTCGCGCAGTTCGCCCACCGCTTTCTGCGCATACGTTTTCGTTTGCGACGTGACGTTCAGCTCTTCGGTGGCGACGCGCTTCTGCGAGTCGTACGAGTAGTTGATGCTTCCAGTCCAGTTGCTCGTCGGCGCGCCTTCCGCGGCGAAGCCTTCGTAGCTGCCCGACAGATTCACCGACATCAGCGCGTCGCCGTCGTACGTGTAGCCGGCGAGCATGGTGATGAGGTGGTTGCAGGCGCCGGTGTTCTGGTAGTCGACGCGCTGCTGCGCGATGCGGCCCGCCTCGTTGAACGTGTAGCGGTTCGTGTAGCGCGTGGCGTCGACGACGAGGTCTTCGCGGTCGAGGAGCCACATCCCCTGGCCGTTCGCGTGCGCGACGTACGTGAGGATCTCGCCGCCCGGCGTCGAAGTGATCTTCTCCAGGTACTCCGGACCCTGCACGAAGCGCAGGTCGCGATTGCCCTGGATCACGTCGCCGGAGTAGGTCCATCCCTCCGCTTTGCGCGCGTTCTGGATCTCGCGCTGCTTCGCGGACGACCAGCGCAGCGTTTCCAACATGCTCCCGTTCTTCCAGAGGCACGGCAGGACGTCGTTGCGGCTGAAGCGGCCGTCCGCAAAGTACGTCGCGCGCGTGGCGGACGCGCCGGAGCTGCACGGACGCGAATTCCACACCGGCGAATTCACGGCATACGGCCCGTGCCAGCAGCGCTCGCACCACGTCGCGCCGTTGGGCAGCTTGCGGCCGCAGAACGGACAGACGATCTTCGACTGCTGATCGTCCAGCTCGTGCTGCAGCGCGAACACGCGTTCGTCCATGTCCGCCTTCTTATCGAGATCGCCTTCCAGCTCGGAGTAGCGGCGGAAGCGCTCGATGGCTTTGGCGAAGTCGCCCTGCTTCTCGAACACGACGCCCTGGTTGTAGACCGCGGCCGCGTCGGCGGGACGGAGCTGCTCGGCCTGGCGAAAGAGACCCAGCGCCGCGTCCAGCTCACCGCGCCCGTAGCTGAACTTCGCGCGGTTGAAGAGGTCCGCGTAGTCCTGATCCGCCTGACGCTTCTTCTGCAGCTCGCGCTGAAAATCGAGCTCGAGGTGAAGCCTGGCGACGTTGTCCTTCTCCGCGCCCGTCGGAAACAACTGCGCGTAGCGATCGGCCTTCACCTGCGCCTCGGCATAGCGTCCCGCGCGCGCCAGCACGACGGCGAGGTTGTACAGCACCGCGGGCTGATCGGGCTTCGCCGCGTCGGCCTTCGTGTACTGCTCGACCGCGCTCGCGTAGTCGCCCGCGTCCGCGAATTTCTTCCCGAAGTACACGGCCTTCGTGAGCTCGTCCTCCTGCGTCGGTGGCACCGCCGGCGGCTGCTGCGCGAATGCGGACGCCGCGAGCAGGACGATCATGAGCACGCGCCTCATCGCAGGAATCCCTCCATGAGCGTCGACAGCCACAGCCTCTGATCCTCGGTCGGCTGCGTCTGCGCGAGGACGAGGTAGAGCGCGCGCTTCTTCTGTTCCGTGGAAACGCGGCCCGTCGAGTCGCGCAGCGCGCTTTCCGGTGCAGCGGCGATCGCGGGTTCGACGTCGAACACGACGTCGGCCGCATCGCGCGGCGCCCAGTGCGGCTTCACCTTTTCGCCGAACAACTTCGATACGAGGGCCAGCCTCGCCTGCTCGGACACCGCATCGCGCGCCGCCGCCGCGAGCGCGCTCCGTGACCCGCTGCCTTCGATGAGCAAACGCAGATTGGAGAGGAGCTGGATGCGCTGCATGCACGCTTCGAAGATCTTCGTCTTCACGGTTTCATCCGTGATCGATGCCGAGGCGCGGAGGACGTTCTGAATGCGCTCGGTTTCGTAGCTGATGAAGCGCTCCGCGGCCTGCTCGGCCGAGTCCTGCGCCTCGGCCTCCTCCGGCGGCGCGGATGTTTCCGGCTCCGGTTCCGCGGTCACGGTCTGTTCCACGACCGGCTCGGGAGCGGGCGTCGTCGTGGTTGTCGGCGGCGCGGGTGGCGGAATGACGGGCGTCGTGGCGGCTTGTGCAACGGCGGGCGCGATGTCGACCAGCGGCAAATCCAGCGCAGCGATGGTCGGCTTCGTGGTGTCGAACGTCTTGGAAGGCTTGAGATCATCCGCCGACGTGACCAGCGGCGCCGGCGCCGATGAAGGCAGCGGTGCGATCTTCGGCATCGTCAGCGCCGTCGACAGCGGCGGTTCCGAGTACAGCGCGCGCATCGCCTCGGCATCGGGAGCGGTGCGGATGTCGAGCAGCCGCTCGCGCACGCGCAGGCGGATGTCTTCCGCGGTCCGCAACTGCAGCGCGCGTTGATCGGCGGTGAGCGCGGTCATGTCGCAGTGGCAGGGCCCGAACTTGTCCGCCTCGAACTTCTGGTCCTTCACGCGCATCGCGGCGACGACTGTGCCGTTCGCGGCCACGGCGAGCTCGCGTGCGCGTTCGCACGCAGCCTGCGTTGCGTAGTCCGTCGTCGCGGCGATCTCGGCGAAGCCGCGCGGGTCGGGACGGAACATGGCCACGTGATAGTGAAACGACTCGCAGGGGCGGCCGGCGGGCGCGGGCGGACATGTCAGTGGCGCCTGCTGCGCACCTGCAGCCGCGGCCAGGAAGATGGAGAGGAAAAGGGAGCGCATGGACTGAGCGGCGATTCTAAAGGACATTCAACGAATGCAGGACCCGGTCGTAATGCTTGCGAAGGAGACACAAAGAATGAAGAAACGCACCATCCTCATCGCATCGATCCTGGCCCTGGGCGTCATCGTGGCCGCGCCGCTGGTCATCGCCGGACCGCACGGCCATGGCGCACGCACACACGGCGGCCCGATGGCCATGCACGGCATGGAGTTCCTCGGCCATCTCCAGCACGTGAAGGAAGAGATCGGACTCACCGACGCGCAGGCCGAGCAGATCCACGCCATCTTCCGCGAAGTGCACGAGCAGAACACCGCCACCCGAGACGACTTCCACGCCGGGCTGCACGAGGCCGCGCAGATCCTGCTCGCCAACCCGAACGACGTGGCCGCGGCGCAGGCCGTGCTCGATCGTCAGGCCGCGGCGGAGCGCGTGCTCAAGACCAACCTGCTGACCGCCTTCGGCAAGGCCTTCGCGGTGCTCACGCCCGATCAGCGCACGAAACTGCGTACCATGATGGACGAACGCCACGGCGCGCTCGAGAAGTGACGCTTGAATGACGATCCGCTGGAAGCGCGACTCATCGCGCGCGTGCAGTCAGGTGACGCGGAGGCGTACGACGCCATCGTGGAGCGGCACCTGCGGCGGGTCATCGGCATCGCCTTCAGCATCGTGCGCAACGCGCACGATGCTGAGGATCTCGCGCAGGAGGCGTTCGTGAAGGCGTACCAGAACATCGGACGCTTCCGCGCCGGCGCGTCGTTCGGGCCGTGGATCGGCCGCATCGTCACGAACCTGGCGCTCGATCTGACGAAGCACCGCACGAAGTTCCGGCACGAGCCGATCGAGGAGACGCAGCCTGCGGCGCGGCGCGACGACGCGGAGCTGCCGGCGCTGCAACGCGACGCGGCTTCGCGCATCGACGCTGCACTGGACGAGTTGCCGGAGATGCAGCGCATCGTCGCGCGACTGCATCTCATCGAGGAAATGGAGCACGCGGAGATCGCGGAGGTGACCGGAATCAGCGAAGGCACGGTACGCTCGCACCTGTCGCTGGCGCGCACGAAACTGAAGGCGAAACTGGCGGACCTTTATGACTGAGCACGACGACTTTCTCGCACGACTGCGCGCCGACGCCGCGCCGCTGCGCCATCAGCCCGACGAGGTCACGCTGGCGCGCATCCGTGCGCGCATTCACGCCCGCATCGCGCAGGACGAGCCGACCGTGGCGGAGATCATCGCCTCCTGGTTCCGGCCGCTGGCGGCGGCGGTGGCGGTGGTGGTCATCGTCTCGTGGATCGGCATCGCCTCGCTCGACGCGAAAGACGTGAACGTCGATCGCGTGGAGATCGCGGTGGGAGGGGAGACGTACGTTGTCGGCCACTAAGACCACGCTCGTGGCCGTGCTCGCGCTCGTGCTGACGTTCGGCGCGGGCTTCGTGTCCGGCGTCTTCACGCACCGGTTCATGCTCCTGCATCACGGGCCGGAGCCGGCGCTGCGGATGATGCTCCATCACCTCGACATGCGCCTCGACCTCACGGACGCGCAGCGTGCCGAGGTGGAGAAGATCCTGGCGAAGCATCACGAGCGGCTGGTGATCGAGCTCGATGAAGCGAACGCGGAGATCGACCGTATCCTCACGCCCGAGCAGCGCGCGCGCTTCGCGACGATGCGGATGCGGCTGCACGGACATCGATGAGGTAGAGCGCGAACGGGATCCACCAGACGAAGTCGTTCGTGACGCAGAGGACGATCGACTTCAGCGGCCACGCTCCGGTGTAGATCAGTTGCGCGAGTCCGATCGGCCCGAGGATCTTGCCGAGGAGGCCGACGGCGGCGATGGGGGCGCCGTGCTCGGGATCGCGCGCGACCTGCCAGTAGAGGAAGCCGTAGATGCCGACGACCATGGCCAGGCAGGCGAAGATCTGGGGCGTGTTCGACAGCGGCATGCCGGCGTAGCGGAACAGCCACTGCGGGTCGTACGCGGAGTACGCGCCCCAGCCGAGGTTGTACGCGCCGGCTAAGGCGAAGACGAATTGGTGGAAGCGGCGGCGCGGCACGCGATGAAATCTAACAGAGCCTGGGGGTCGAGGTGGGTGGGCGGGAGGCA
>DATLBM010000409.1:0-2600 GCA_035526885.1 Thermoanaerobaculia bacterium
GTGCTGTCTTGTTCGATATCCTTCGTGACGAACGTGTGCCCGGCGCGTGAAAGAAACTCTTTCACCATGTGGCACGCCCGTCAATGCGCGCCGCTGTAAACAACGATGTCGATTGCCATGGACCCATTGTATGTCCGCTGATACGGCACCACTCGCCGGTATCACGGTCGTGGATTTCACGCGCGTCCTGTCGGGACCGTATTGCACGATGCTCCTCGCGGACATGGGCGCCCGCGTGATCAAGGTCGAGCAGCCCGGCCGGGGCGACGATACGCGCGCGTGGGGGCCTCCGTTCATCGAGGGGGAGAGCGCGTATTTCCTCAGCATCAACCGGAACAAGGAGAGCCTCACGCTCGATCTGAAGCACGACTCGGCGAAGGGCATCCTCGAGTCGCTGCTGAGGGAAGCCGACGTGCTCGTGGAGAATTTCCGGCCGGGCACCATGGAGCGGCTCGGCCTGGGGTACGAGGCGCTGTCCGCACGACATCCAGCGCTGGTGTACTGCTCGATCTCCGGTTTCGGCCAGAGCGGACCGCGAAGCAGCGAGCCGGGGTACGACGCGGTGATGCAGGGGGAGGGAGGACTGATGAGCATCACGGGCGCGGCCGGCGGTCCCCCGTTCCGTCTCGGCGTCGCGATCTCCGACATCGTCAGCGGCATGTTCGCGGCGCAGGGGATCGCGATGGCGCTGCTCGCCCGCGTCCGCACGGGCCGCGGCCAGCGCGTCGATGTGGGGATGCTCGACGCGACGGCGGCGCTCCTCACATATCAGGCGGGGATCTACTTCGCGACGGGCAGCACGCCGGGGCGGATGGGCAACCGTCATCCGTCCATCGTGCCCTACGAAACGTTCGCCGCGTCTGATGGCGATTTTGTCGTGGCGGTGGGGAACGACGAACAGTGGCGTCGATTCTGCCGCGCGATAGGCACGCCAGAACTCGAGGCTGATGCGAGGTTCGCCACGAACCGCGGCCGCGTGACGCACTACGACGCGCTGCAGCCGCTCCTCGTCCAGCGCCTCGCGTCACGCACGCGCGGCGAATGGGTCAGCGCGCTGAAGAGCGCAGGCGTCCCGTGCGGCGCGGTACGCGACATCGCGGAAGTGTTACAGGATCGGCACCTCGACGCGCGAGAGATGATCGAAACGGTGGAGCACATGACCGCCGGAACCGTGCGCGTGCTCGGCGTCCCGATCAAGCTGTCGGACACGCCGGGCCGGGTGCGGACCGCCCCCCCTACGCTCGGCCAGCACACCGACGCAGTCCTGAGTAACGACTGTGGTCTGGGCGCGGAGGATATCCAGGCGCTACGCGGGGCGGGGGTTGTCTAGTGATGACGATTGGCGATTGACGATTGCAGATGGGCGATTGACGGATTGGGGATTGCGGCTTGATTCCGGAATTGTCGATTGGCGATTGGAAATCTTGATTGCTGGATTGACGATTGATTGCTGGATTGAGGATTGATGGGTTGATTGTCGATTGCTATTGGTGCCGTAGAACCGCTGCGGGCCAGTCGACGCGGCCCTCCTGATCGTTGATGCGAACAACGAGCTCAATGGAGGTGACGTCAGGCTTCGCATATGCGACGTCTGGTCCACTCGGAAAAACCATCCAGAAGCGGTCGTAGTCGTAATTGCGCCGAAGGACACCGGCGAGCCCCTTGACGTTGCGCAGCGCCGGCGTGTTCACGCCGGCGACTGCGTGTTCGGGCTGTCCTTTCGGTTGCAGGAACGCCTCCCAATCGAGCGGAATCACTCCGGAACCCTCCCGCGGGTCGAGCTCAATCATTACAACCAATCCGTTCACTGCGCATGCCTCCGACACCAGCCGACGTGTTTGCTCTGGTGACAGGCGGCTGTGGATCTGCACGGTCCTGGCGGTGGCTTGAATGGCGTCCGCGGAGAACAGCGTCGCCGCGAGCTTGTAGTTCTGAGCGCGCTCAGTCTGCAGTGGACCGCGGTCACCCAGAAAGCTGCCCACGCGGCCGCGCTTGTAGAGCGCCTGTGCAACCCGCTCGGATTGCGCGGCGGACCACGAGAGATACGCCTCCTCGTCGGAACTCTTCGGATTCGCGCTGTGCTGCGCCGCAAGGGTGGTGGCGCTCAAGGCGAGGGCCGCCAGCGCAATCGCCGGGCGCATCACTTCGTTCGGCGGCGGAGAATCGCCACGACTTCGGTGCCGCCGACCAGGGTATCGGCCACGGTCATGCCGACGAACTGGTAGCCGGCGACTCCCGCTTCGGCCAATTCCTTCTGGAGAGTGCTGGTCTTCTTCGTCGCCATCAGGCGGTATTCGAACCCGCCAACGGTCGGTGCTTCCGTGTCGCGCTCGAGGATGACGACGACCTCCTTGCCGCCGAACGCGCTCTTGAACACGCTCTGGCCTTTGTATTCGAACCCGGCGTCTCCCGCCTCCTGCATCTCCTTCTGCATCGTCGACGTCTTGTTTGCTGCGAGGAGCTTGTATTCGTAGCGGCGCTTCGCGTCGTTCGCCTTCGACATGATGATGACGACCTCGGAACCGCCGAAGCTCGTCTCGCCTCCCATGACTCCGCCGTAGCGGAACCCGGCGTCCGCCGCCTCGTTCATCTCCTTTTGC
>DATLBM010000410.1:0-13599 GCA_035526885.1 Thermoanaerobaculia bacterium
TTGCCGTCGTTCCAGAGAATCACGTCACCCGCGACGGCGATGCGCTTCACTTCGCTCGACGCGCTGGCCAGCGTGACCGGCGCGCCGTCGAATCGCACCATCCCGATCGTCCCCGCGTGCCACGCGACGAACCCGTCACCGAGGACGGCCACGGCGCCGGACGGAATGGGCAGCGTGCGCCGCGACCCGTTCGCGATCAGCTCGAAGCCGGCTGCCGTCTCGATGACGATCGCCGATGCGCTCGCGTCCACGAGCCGCGCGTTCAGCGCGATGGTTACGCGTTCCTCCGACCCGATGCGCGCCGACTTCACCGCGCCTTGCTCCTCGTAGATCACGAAAAAGTCCGAGCCGTCCCAGACCGCGCGCGCCGGATGCGCGATCGAGCCGGAGTCCGTGATGATGAAGACGTCGTTCGAGTCGAGAAAGCGCGCCCGCGTCGTCCAGTCCGTGGTCCACGCCAGCAGCACACGACCGCCGCCGGCCGCGATCGACGGCACGCCCGGCGCGTCGTTGAGCTGCTCCTGCGCGGCGGCGATCAGATGTCCGCGCTCATTCAAGACGCCGCCCCACGTCGAGCCGGTGGTGACCACGTGGCCGAAAATAAACGACGTGTGCGACGTCATCCACGCCGCGGCCGCGAACGACCCCGCAGCGGCGATGTCGGCGGAGCCGTAGCCGCATTGCGCCTGCACCGATCGCGGCCCCACCGCGACGCGCGGACCGGACAAGCATTCGGCACGGGCAGCGAGGGAGCCGAGCAGGGAAAGGAGCGCCAGGGTCCGCACGAGATGAAGTACGGACGAGGGAGTCAGGTCGTCGCGGCCGCGCGCGCGGCGAGGGCTTTCGCGTCGTGGCGCCGCTCCGGCCACCCGCGCGCCTTGACTTGCTCGAAGGTCAGCAGCGCGTTGGCGTAGTAGTCGCGGAGGAGAAGCTCGCTGGGGTTCCACTGCCACGCGTCCTCGATCTCCGGCACGCCGCCTTCGTCGAAGAGGTCGTCCTTCCACTGCTCCACCGGCACGATGAGGTGCCGCAGCGACAGCACGAACTGCGCGGCCTTCCAGATCTCGCGCGAGGTCTTCTCGCGCATCAGCCACGGACGCTCGCGCAGTTCCGAGCGCAGCCCGTCGATGCCGTCCGCGATCTCCCGCTCGGTCATCACTTTCCTGCGCGCGAAGAGCGTGGCCACGAGCGTCACCGGCGTCACCGCCAGCGCGTGCGAGACCTCGGACATCACGCGATCGGCGAGCAGTTGCAGTCCCGCCTTGCGCTCCTCGAAATGCGGCGAGAGCACGGACGGATTCTCGCGGATGAAGTCGTCGATCGAGATCGGATGTCCGAACGACACCACCGCGTAGCCATAGCGTTTGAAGCGCTTGAACAGGCCGCGGAAGAAGTTGCGGAAGAGGTAGTCGAACGTGTTCCGAAGCTTCTCCCCTTTCGTCGACCGCTCCTCGCGCCCCAACAGCTCCTCGGTCAGATTGCGGTCTTCGAGCACCCGGTCGAAGTTCACGGCCGTGGGCATGATGTAGAGCGGCGCGGTGAACTCGGGATCGCGCTTGGCCGCGACCAGGTAGTCGAGCATGCCCAGCTTCGGCTTCTGGAACGCGCCGTCGCGCGTGAGGCCGCCCTCGATGAACACGCCCTGCGTCACGCCGTGGCGGGTGATGGTCTGCACGAATTGCGACAGCACCGCGTGATACAGCGGCTCGCGATATCGCCGCCGCACGAAGTAGCCGCCGAACCACTTGAAGACGTGATTGAGCGGCCACACGCGCGCCCACTCGCCGATCGCGTACGAAAGCGAGATGAACTTGAACAGCATGTGCGCGACCAGCACGTAGTCCGCGTTCGAGCGGTGATTGATGATGTAGACGACGGCCGCGTTCTTGGCCTGCTCGTTGAAGTCGCGGACCGGCTTGCGCTCCACGACCACGCGATAGAGGAAGTGCATGATGGCCCGCGCCACCGGCGCGCCGATGCGGTAGTACGCGAGCAGGTTGAACTTCGGAACGATCTCCTGCAAATACTTGCGGGCCTGCGCGCGCGCCGCCTCGACGGAGACGTGATGCTCCTTCGCGTAGTTCTGCACGGCGCGGACGATCTCGGGGCTGCCGAAGACCTCCAGCTCGATCTCCGCGTGGCGCCGCTTGAGCTTGAACTGGTCGATGCGGATGCGCCGCTCGCGCTGCAGCTTGCGCGCGCTGTTCTTCCCCCACGCCACGCCGAGGATCGCCAGGACGATGGCGATCGCGGCGGCCGCAAGGAGGTAGACGCTCATGGATGACCGGAGAGATTAGCAAGTTCTTAGGAAGCGCGGCGTGGCATCGCGTCCGGCGGCGCTTCTTTTCGTGAACGCGTAGGAAAGACTTAGCAACCGCGATTCGGGCCGCTGCCTACATTGCACTGCATGAACACACGCCAGCGCATCACCACGATCCTCATCGCCATCGCCGCCCTGACTCTCGCGGCCACGATCGGCTCGGCCGCGCAGAAGAACGCCAATCAGAAGAAAGCCGAACAGGCCGCGAAGGCGCGCGTCGCGCGCGGCGCGTACCTCGTCCGAGGCATGGGCTGCAACGACTGCCACACGCCCTTCAAGATGGGACCGAACGGGCCCGAGCCGGACATGAGCCGCATGCTCTCCGGCCATCCGGAAGGGATGAAGATGCCTCCCGCGCCGAAGCTGGGCGATGGTGCGTGGGTGTGGGCGGGCGCAGGGACGAACACCGCCTACGCCGGACCGTGGGGCGTGAGCTACACCGCGAACCTCACGCCGGACCGTTTGACCGGCATCGGGATCTGGGACGAGCAGATGTTCATCAAGACGCTGCGCACCGGCCGCCACTGGGGCGTGTCGCGTCCGATCCTCCCGCCCATGCCGTGGCAGGCCTTCCGCAACATGAACGACGAAGACCTCGGCTCGATCTACGCGTACCTGCGCACGATCAAGCCGATCAGGAATCAGGTGCCGGAGCCGGTTCCGGCGCCCGCGCCGCAGGTAGCAGCGCGCTGACCCGCCGACAACGCCCTCCTCACACCTTCCTCAGCTCATCCTCCAGAAAGCGCAACGCATTCTCGAGGGCCGCGCGATGCACCGGTGATCGCGCGCCCTCGAGCTCGCGCGCCACGCGGCCGCGCGACAGCTCCAGGCTCTCGCGTTTGTGCCGCCTCTCGACGTCCTCGGCGGATGGCTGGTCGCGGCGGGTGTCGCGCTCAAAAGACTCGCTCTGCTGCGACTCGACGGACTTGCTTTCGAACCCTCTGGCCATGTTTTGAAGCGCGTGCAGAGTTGGAGCCAGTTCGTAACGCCCCGCGCCGCCTCCCGCCTCTTATCATCGCGCCGTCCATAGGAGGATTGCATGCGCAGAGCGTCCCTCGCCCTCGGTCTCATTCTGCTCGCCACCGCTGCCGGTGCGCAGACCGCCGACGAGATCATTTCGAAGTACATCCGCCAGTCCGGCGGCATGGAACGCATCAACGCCATCCAGACCCTGCGCCGCACCGGCAAGTTCACCGGCGGCGGCGGCTTCGAGGCGCGGATCGTCGAAGAGAACAAGCGGCCCAATCGCGTGCGGCAGGAGTTCGAGCTCCAGGGCATGACCGCCGTCAACGCCTGGGACGGCACCATCGGCTGGAAGATCGAGCCGTTCGGCGGCAAGAAAGACGTCGAGGCCCTGAGCGAGGAAGAGACCAAGCAGATCATCGCCGACGCCGACCTCGAAGGCCCGCTCGTCAACTACCAGGCCAAAAACAACAAGGTCGAATACCTCGGCACCGAGCAGGTCGAAGGCACCGACGCGCACAAGCTCCGCGTCACCCTCGGATCGACCGGCGAAGTGCGCATCTATTACATGGACCCCGACTACTTCGTGCCCATCCGCATGGACACGAAGCGCATGGTGCGCGGCGCCGAGCGCGAGTACGAGGCCACCTTCGGCGACTACAAGTCCGTCAACGGCTGGTATCTCCCGCACTCCACCGAGCTCGGGATCAAAGGCAGCCCGTTCAAGCAGAAGGTGACGTATGACACGATCGAGGCCAACGTCGGGCTGCCGAACACACGCTTTGCCAAGCCCGGCACGGCGGCGCCCGCGGATGAGCCGATGCCGCAAGCCACCGCCGCGCCGGCCGAAAGCGCGCAGGTCGCGGCTCCCGTGTCCTCCGGTCCCGTGAAGATCGACTCCGATACCTTCTCCGGACTCGGCGCGCGCAACATCGGCTCCGCGACGATGTCCGGACGCATCGCCGCCATCGACGCCGTGCACGAAGGCCAGCGGCTGACCATCTACGTCGGCTCCGCGAGCGGCGGCGTGTGGAAGTCGGTCAACGGCGGCACCACCTTCAAGCCCGTCTTCGACAAAGCGAACCTGTTGTCGGTCGGCGCCATCGCCATCGACAAGAAGAATCCGAAGACCGTGTGGGTCGGCACCGGCGAGTCGTGGACCCGCAACAGCGTCTCGGTCGGCGACGGCGTCTACAAATCGATCGACGGAGGCGACAACTGGACCAACGTCGGCCTCAAAGACACCGAGCGCATCACCAAAATCGCCGTCGATCCGAACGACTCCAACACCGTCTTCGTCTGCGCTCCCGGAAAACTGTGGAGCGACAGCGATGAGCGCGGCGTCTACAAAACCTCGGACGGCGGCAAGAGCTGGACGAAAGTGCTGAAGGGCGCCAACGCCTCCACCGGCTGCTCGATGCTCTCCCTCGATCCGAACAATCCGAAGACCGTCTACGCCGGCCTCTGGGACTTCCGCCGCAAGGGCTGGACGTTCCGCAGCGGCGGCGAAGGTCCGGCCGCGTCCAGCGGCAGCGGCCTTTACAAATCGACGGACGGCGGCACGACGTGGAACGAGTTGACTGCGAACGGACTGCCCGCGAAGCCGTGGGGCCGCGTGGCCGTCACCGTCGCGCCGTCGAGCCCGAACGTCGTCTACGCCTTCATCGAAGCCGAGCCGCCCCACAACGCGCTCTATCGCTCCGCCGACGGCGGCAAGACCTGGGAAGCGCGCGACCGCGGCCAGAGCATGGTCTGGCGCCCGTTCTACTTCGCCAACCTCATCGTCGATCCGAAGAACGAGAACAAGGTCTACAAGCCCAACCTCTCGCTCATCGCATCGGATGACGGCGGCAAGAGCTTCAGCAACATCAGCGGCGCCACGCACGGCGATCACCACGACCTCTGGATCGATCCGCTGAACACCGACCATCTCATCGCCGGCGACGACGGCGGCCTCTGGTACTCGTACGACGGCGGCAATCGCTGGTGGAAGGCGAACAACCTGCCCGTCTCGCAGTTCTACCACGTGAGCGTCGACAACGCCTCGCCGTACAACGTCTACGGTGGCCTGCAGGACAACAGCTCGTGGATCGGGCCTTCCGAGTTCCCGGGCGGCATCGGCAACGATCAGTGGGAGAACATGTACTTCGGCGACGGCTTCTGGATGTTCGCCGATCCCACCGATCCCGATTACGTCTACGCCGAGTACCAGGGCGGCTCGATCGGCCGCGTCAACCGCAAAACGCACGAGATCCGCGACATCAAACCGCTGCCCGCCTACAAAGAAGGCAAGCTGCGCTTCAACTGGAACGCACCCATCCACGTCTCCCCCACCACCGGCGCGGTCTACCTCGGCGCGCAGGTGCTCTTCCGCACCAGGGACCACGGCCAGACCTGGGAGCGCATCTCGCCCGATCTGACCACCAACGATCCGAACAAGCAGAAGCAGGAGCTGTCCGGCGGCATCACCGTCGACAACTCCGCCGCCGAGATGCATACCACCATCTACTCGATCAGCGAGTCGCCGAAAAACGCGGACGTGATCTGGGTGGGCACCGACGACGGCAACGTGCAGGTCACGCGCGACGGCGGCAAGTCGTGGACGAACGTGGTCGCCAACATCGCCGGCCTGCCGAAAAACGCGTGGGTCTCGTACATCGACGCCGGCCACTTCGACGAAGGCACCGCGTACGCGACGTTCGATCTGCACACGTTCGGCAACCTCACGCCGTACGCATATCGCACCACGGACTACGGCAAGACCTGGACGCCGCTCATCGCCGCGGACTCGCCTGTGCGCGGCTATGCGCACGTGATCCGCGAAGACCTCGTCAACCGCGACCTCCTCTTCCTCGGCACGGAGTTCGGTCTCTGGATCTCCATCGACGGCGGCAGGCAGTGGGCGCAGTACAAAGGCGGCGATCTCCCGAACGTGGCCGTGCGCGACCTGGCCATCCATCCGCGCGAGAACGACCTGGTCATCGCCACGCACGGCCGCGGAATCTGGATCGTCGACGACATCACTCCGCTGCGCGCCCTGACGCCCGACGTGCTGGAGAAAGACATCGCCTTCGTCGGCTCGAACGTCATCGTGCAAGCGCTGAGCGCCCCGGGCGGCTGGGTGGACGGCGACGCGGAGTTCACCGGGCCCAACCCGCCGCAGGACGCCGTCATCACCTACTACCAGAAGCGCCGCCACATCTTCGGCGACCTCAGGATCGACGTCGTCGACGCGAACGGGAAGTCGCTGGGCACGATCCCCAGCAGCAAGCGCCGCGGCCTCAATCGCGTGAGCTGGTCGATGCGCATGCCGCCGCCGAAAGTGCCCGCCGCCGCGACGGCTGCATTCGGTGCGGCGATCGGTCCGCGCATCCTTCCCGGCACGTACGGCGTGAACGTGACCAAGGACAAGAGCGTCTACTCGACGAAGCTCTCGCTCGTTCCCGATCCGAAGACGAAACACACCGACGCCGACCGCCAGGCGCAGTTCGACCTGGGCATGAAGCTCAGCGCGCAGCTCGGCGACATGACCACCGCCGTCGAGCGCCTCAACAACGTCCGCCTCGGCCTCGACGACCGCGCGAAAAAGCTCGGCGACACCGACGCGCTGACCAAGAAGCTGCGCGCCGCGTCGTCGCAGGTGGACACGCTCCGCAAGCGCATCGTGGCCACCAAGGAAGGCGGCATGATCACCGGCGAGGAGCGCCTCCGCGAGTTCCTCGCGGACCTCTACGGCAGCGTCACCGGCTACGAAGGCCGCCCGTCGGCCGCCCAGATGGAGCGCGCGGACGCGCTGTCGCACGAGCTCGGCGACGTCGTGAAAGACTTCGACGCGTGGATGGCGAAGGAGCTGCCGTCCCTCAACGCGGAGCTGGCGAAGAAGAAGCTCGATCCCGTGAAACCGTAACGTTTCCGATGCCGCACAGCACCAGCGTGCTGTGCGGCATCCTCTTCGCAACCGCCTCGCGCATGGCGCACGCACAGGCGGCGGAGGTGGTGCAGACCCTCGAGCACGGCTCGATCGCGTTCCTCTTCCGTCCGCGCGTCGAGGAACAGCATCCGGACGAGCTTCAGGACGTGCAGCGCCTGCTGCTCCTGCTCACCCCGAACGGCTCGGCCTTCCAGCGCGCCATCGCCGTCGGACGCAAACGCCTCCCCCGCTCCGCGCGCCGCGATCGCTTCTGGGGCTTCGTCGATCTCGTCCTCACCCACTACGACATGAACGCCGCCCTCGGCGCGCAGGTGTACGGCACCAAGACGCGCGGCCTGCGCCATCTCCCCGCCGCTCGCGTCTTTGCGGAGGGCACGTACGAGATCGCGCTGCACGACGGGCACGCGCACTTTTCGTGGTGTGTGACGCGCATCGCCGCGGACGAGCCGCTCGCGAACGAGATCGAGCTCGAGGAGGAGGCGGACTACATCCTCACCGTCGCCAACCCCGATCCCGCCGCGTGGGGCCTGACCGAGCCGCCCGACCTGCAGACCACTCTCTTCGACGATCTGGAGCTCCACGTTCCCCTGCCCACGCCCTTCCCTCCCTCCCTCCAGCAGCGCTTCCGCAACCGCCGCTTCACGCAACTCGACTCGATCGAGTGGCTCGACCATCCCGGCGCGGAGCTGGTGTTTATTGGAGCGGGCGAATGAGCGTGGAGACGACGCTGGCGCGCTTCTGCGACGCATGGAACCGCCACGACGCCGCGTCGCTCGCTTCTTTATGGTCCGAGGAGGGTGAGCTGCAGCATCCGTGGGGCCCGCGCCGCGTCGGACGCGACGCCATCCGCGAGCTTTTGCACTCGGAGCATTCAGGAACGATGTCCGGCTCCCGCCTGACCATCGCGCGCGTCGCCGTCACGCCCGCACCGGACACCGCCGCCGCGGAGATCGACGCCGTCCTCCACGACGTCCGCGCCCCCAACGGCCGCACGTACGAAATGCCGGCGCTGCTGTCCGTGCTCTTCGTGCGGGACGGCCAGGAATGGCGGATCCGCGCGATGACGCCGGTGGCGAATCCGCGGAAGGCGTAGAGTTATACGCAAGCCTCTATGCGGCATGCGTCGCGTCATCGCGCGTTCGTGGCGCCCTGGCTGATCCTCTCGAACTCCGCCTCGCTCAACTCCACCTCCGCCGCGCGCATGTTCTCCTCGAGATGTTTCACCCGCGACGTGCCCGGGATCGGCAGCATCACAGGTGACCGGCGAAGCAGCCACGCCAGCGCCTCGGCGGGACCGATCTCGCGCGCGAGCTTGCCCGTCTGCAGCGGGTACCACGGGATGAACGCGATCGACTCGCGCTCGCAGTAGTCGAGCACTGGCTCCCAGTCGCGCTCCGCGAGGTTGTAGAGGTTCTGCACCGACGCCACCTCGCACTGTTTCCGCGCGCGCTCGATCTGCTCGACGCTCACTTCCGACAGTCCGATGTGGCGGATTTTGCCCTGGCGCTGCGCGTCGGCGAGCACGCCGAACTGCTCGGCTTCCGGGACGTTTTCGTCGATGCGATGCAGTTGAAAGAGATCGATGCGGTCGACGCGCAGGCGCTTCAGACTTCCGTCGATCCCTTCGCGCAGTCGCTCCGGGCGGCAGTTCACCACCCACTGATCCGGACCCGTGCGGTCGAAGCCCGATTTCGTGGCGATCACGAGATCCTGCGGATACGGATGCAGCGCCTCCGCGATCAGCTCCTCGCTGACGTACGGGCCGTACGACTCGGCCGTGTCGATGAAGTTCACGCCGAGCTCGATCGCGCGGCGCAGCACGCGCAGCGCTTCCTCCCGATCGCGAGGCGGACCCCACACGCCGTGGCCGGTGATGCGCATCGCGCCGAAGCCGAGTCGATGAACGGGAAGGTCGCCGCCGAGGAGGAAGGTGCCGGAGTGTGCAGCGTTCATGGCGGCATCGTACGTCCGAGTCCCTCTCACGCTGCGAGAGATTCGACAGGGAGGGCGTCAGCCGCCGGAACGTGTCGGTGCGGCGGGAGGAGCCGCGACTGGCGATGCTGATCGAGATTCAGAAGGTGAACTGATCTGCTCCAGGCCGGTGAGCATCACCGAGAGCGTGCGCCGGTCGCGGCTCAGGCGGCCCGGCACTGCCGCGGGGATGAACGTGCGCTCGGGCGTGATCGTCAGTTGCGCGCGTCCCGGCGGCAGCGGCACGTCGAGAATCGTTTTTGCGCGCGGCGTCACGTTCGCCGTCATTACCGCTCCACCGGCAACGTCGATACGCACGCGATTCGACGGCAGCGGATAGTCGTCCGGCACTTCCAGGGTGAGTCGTACTCTCGCCGCGCGCAGATCGGGCAGCGCGATCACGCCGCGCGCGCCGATCCATCGCCACGATCCCGTGACCGTGCGCTCGGGCGAGGAAATGCCGCTCAGTGCGAGGAAGCGCTGCGTGTTCGGCACCGGCACGACCGACGTCGCGCCGTAGTGTCCGCGTGTCAGCTTCCCGTACGCATCCGTCGTCTCCCAGCGGAACACCTTGCCTTGCGGCGCTTCCGTCGCGCTGTCCGTCAGCTCGTACAGCGGCCGGTCGATGCGATGCCCGTACTGCAGCATTCCTTCATCGACGCGCAACCGCGTGTAGCCGCGGAGCAGGTACTGCGCGTGCGGCTTCAGCGGGAGGTCGTAGAGGATGACCGCGTTCTTCGGCGCGACCTTGCGCAGGTACTGGATCGCGGCGTAAGGCGTCGACGGCTGGCTGGTGCGCTGCCGCAGGATCGGCGACGTGTACGTGTACGCACCGAACGCGTACAGCGCGAGCAACGCCCAGTCCACGAGCATCTCGCGCGACAGCCGCCGCAGAAACTCGAGGCCGATCGCGGCGAACAATGCGATCGCGGGCAGCGCAGGCAGCGCGTAACGCACGCCGTCCGCGGGATCCATCATCCGCAACGCGAACGCAAAGTAGACGACGCTCATCACGACGACCGGCAGCACGATGCGCAGCCGGCGGCGCGCCGCATCGACGACACCGGCGACCGCCAGCGCCAGCACCGGCAGCGCCAGCCACTTCGGTCCCCAAGGATGCGCGATGAAGCGCAGCGCGATGTCCACGGCCGAGCGTCCCGTGCGCGACAGATCCGCGTCGTGCTCCGCAAAGTACGCGGCCTGGCCGGACAGCATCGTCCAGAAGCCTTCCACGCCGCCGCACGCCGCGATCAGCACGATCAGCCACACCGCGCACGCGAGCGCGAACCACTGCACGGCCACGAATCGCTCGCGCCCTGTGCGCAGCATCAGCACCGTGACCAGGAACAGCGGTACGACCGCGATCGCGAACTGCGGCCGCCAGCCGATCGTCAGCGAGCACGAAAGCGCGGCGAAGATCAGCCACCGCTGCGGAACGTCGTCGGCGAGACACTTCGCACAGAGCCACATCGACAACGCCAGCAGCGCCATGGCGCCGGAGTCCGACATGGCCAGCGTCATGTGCAGCAGCATCGTCGGCGAGACGTAGAAGAGGAACGCGCCCAGCGCGCCGGCGCGCAGATCGCCGCCCGTGAGCGCGCGGAACGCCAGCGCCAGCAGCAGAAATCCCGCGAGCGCGGTGAACGCGCTCATCCAGATCAGCGTGCGAAACGGATCCCAGTCCGCGAGCGGCGCCACCAGTTTGGCCGCGCCCATGTAGACGGGATATCCCGGCGGCGGCGGGAAGTGATTCATGGGATCGAAATGCTCGACGCCCATGCAGAAGAGGTTCTCGTCGTACTCCCAGATCGTCAGCGGAATGGACGTCAGATGAAGGAGTGCCACGACGAGAAAAGCGCCGGCGAAGATCGCTTTCTGCACGGCGTTATGATCGCCGCTGTGTCAAGTGTTTCATCGTCAGCGATCCTTCTGCGATCGGGATCCACGCCCGTCACGGCGTGACGATGGTCGCGCCACGCGGATTGCCGCCGAATTGCACCTCCGCCCCACGAGAAACGTTTATCATGCCGCTCGTCCCAAGATCGCGGTTCGAGAAAAGGCTATGAAACCAATCCTCCTCGGGGGCGGAATCGTTTTCCTTGCCCTCGGTGTGCTTCTTCTGATCATCGCGCTGGTGGTGTATCTGGCGAGCCGCAACAAGCCGGCCGCCGCGGCCGCGCCGTATCGTCCGATGCCGCCGCAGCCAATACCGCCGCAGCGGCCGATGCCGCAGGCTCCGACGGTTCCGCCGCCCGCCGCGCAACCGCATCACGCGGCTCCTCCGCCACCGCCACCACCGCCGCCGGCTGCGGCGACGACCGTCGCCTCACCGCCTCGGCCATCGCCACCCGGCGCGGGCGACACCGATTCCACCGTCGTCGCGGAACGCCTCTCCTTCGGCTCGCTGCAGGCCACCTCCGGTCCGCTCGCGGGGCAGAACTTCCCGCTGAAGATGGACGGCTTCTACATCGGCCGCGACCGCAGCGTCTCCCAGATCGTGATCGAGACGCCGAGCGTTTCGAAGCGGCACGTGTGGATAGGCATCCGCGACGGCGTGCCGACCGCGATCGACCAGTCCTCGACCAACGGCACGTACCTCAACACGCTCGGCACGCGCATCGGAACGGTACGCCTCACGCCGGGCGACACGCTCATCATCAGCGACGACGTCGCGCGCTTCGTCTACAGGGCCTGACATGAAAAACGCGTGGAAATTTCTGGCCGGATGCGGATGCCTGAGCATGCTCGCGGGCGCGGTGATGATCGGACTGGCGACGTTCTGGTTCGGCACGACGGTCGTCGACAACCAGCCCGCGCCGCAGCGCGACGACGTCGTGAAGTACGTGAACACGCGCGAAGGGCGCACGGGCAACCTGGCCGAGAACTACGTCGATTTCTCCTTCGACTACCCGAAGACGTGGACGGTGAAGACGGCCGACCCGGACAACATCAACTACGTCACGGTCGAGCATCGCGTCGAAGATCGGACGTGGGAAAACCTCAACGTCGGCTACTTCAGCCCCGCGCCGACGGAAGCGCAGAATCAGCAGCTCTACACGCAGGTCCTCGGCCAGATCGAGAACCAGTTCTCCCAGCAGTTCCGCGACTTCCACAAAGTCTCGGAAGGCGCCACGAAAGTCGGCCCCTACGACGGCCACAACGCGCTCTACGAAGGCTGGGTGGACTCGAACGGGACACACATCAACGTCTACATCCGCGCCATCTTCATCCCTCAGCCCGGCGGCGGCAAAGGCGTGTCGATGATGATGATCGGCACGTCGCTCAACCCGGCCCTGACGCAGGCCAGTGACCTCGGCAACAGAGGCGAGCTGCCCATCGCGCTGGAGTCGTTCCGCTTCGGAAGTTCGTGAGTGACTCATCGTGTTAACGTGAAGGCATGGCGATGAAAGTGCGCAAGGTGCTCCGGCCCATCCAGGAAGGCGATCACGTGACCGTGGCGCAGGCGCGCGCGGCGCTGCTGGAGCTCATTCGCAGAGGCGAAGTCCCGCCTCCGGAACCGCTGCCGAAGAAGCCGCGGCAGCGCAAGACAGCCGCCAAAGCGGAATGACGAACGAGCGGCACGTCTTCATCAACTGTCCATTCGACCGCGAGTACCGTCCGCTCCTCCGCGCAATGTTGTTCGCGGTCTACGACTGCGGCTTTCGCGCGCGATCCGCGCTCGAGGCCGAGGACTCAGGCGAGGTGCGCGTTCAGAAGATCATCCGCATCGTTGGTGAGTCCGCCCTCGGTATTCACGATATCTCGCGCGTCCAGCTCGATCGCTCGTCAAATCTGCCCCGTTTCAACATGCCGCTGGAGCTCGGACTCTTCCTCGGCGCGAAGGCTTACGGGGACGCCGATCAGCAAACGAAGCGCTGTCTGATTCTCGACTCCGAGCCCTACCGCTATCAAAAGTACATTTCCGACATCGCCGGACAGGACATCCGCGCTCACGGCGACCAACCGACAACGGCGATCGAACTCGTTCGCAACTGGCTTTCCGCCAGCGGCGTGGCGCGCGAGCATGTGATTCCCAGCGGATCGGTGCTGGCGAAACGCTACCGCGCCTGTCGCCGTGCTTTCCCGAAGATGTGCGATGAGCTGCAACTCGATCCCAGGCGGCTCACATTCACCGACGACATCGCGCTCATCGTCGCCTGGCTCGACATCAATCCCTGGGCCCCGCCCTCCTGACTACAACTCCCCCAACACCGCCCGCCCCACCGCCGGCACGAGGGTCACGTCGTCCGCCGTCCCGCGCGTGAAGACCACCAGCACGTATTTCCTGCCGTTCGGGAGCTCGAGGTAGGCGGCGTCGTGGCGGACTTCGTTCGTCCAGCCCGCTTTGGACCAGAGTTGCGAGCCCGCGGGGAGCGCTTCGCCGATGAACTCCTTGACCTGGTTCTCCGATTCG
>DATLBM010000411.1:0-9361 GCA_035526885.1 Thermoanaerobaculia bacterium
CCATCCCGCGCGTGAGCCGCGCGCATCGAACAGCATCGCGGCGATCGCCGCATCGAACAGACATCCCGCGAGCTTGAAGAGAAACGTCACCGGCAGCGCGGTGTGAAACGCGAGCATGCCCGCGGTCCAGATCCAGAGCTGCACGCCCGGCAGATGCGGGACGCCGAGGGCGCTGGGAGGCACGCCGCCGATCAGATACGCGGCGTCGGCCATGCTGTTCGTGACGTCGACGGACCCGAAGAACACGAACGCGACGACGCCGCGGATCAGCAGCGCGGCCGCGAACACGGTCCACGACGACGACTTCAAAACTCCACCCAGCTCCCCCGCCCCTCCGCCCGCGCCTTGTCGTACAGAAACGCGGCGGAGGCGAGGTCCTCGATCGCCAGTCCCAGCGACTTGAAGAGCGTGATCTCGTCGTTGGACGTGCGGCCGGGCGCGGTGCCTTCGAGCAGCTCGCCGATCTCCGCGCGGATGTGGGTCTGGTCGACGAAGCCCTCGCGCGCGGCGAAGAGAAAGTCTCCGCTCTCGTTGATCGTCGACTCGCGCCGGTCGACGAAGAGCGACGTCGCGGCGAACGTCTCGCCGTCCAGCTCGCGCGCGGCGGGGATGCTCGACCCGACGGCGTTGATGTGCGCGCCGGGCTTGAGCCACCCGCGGCGCAGCACGGGCTCTTTCGAGCTCGTGGCGGTGACGATGATGTCCGCGCCGCGCACCGCGTCCTCCGCGCTGTCGTTGCGGCCGCACATCCGCACCTCGGTGACGTTCCGCACGAGCGGGATGGCCTCGCGATGCGCCTTGGCCTGCACGCCCGTCCCGAGAATCGCCAGCACCGACGGCTCGTCGCGCGCCAGCAGCCTGGTCGCCACGGCCGACACGGCCGCCGTGCGGATCTCCGTGATCGCCGACGCATTCACGAACGCCAGCGGCTGGCCCGTCTCGCCGCTATGCAGGATGACCGCGCCGACGTGCGTATCCAGTCCGCGCTTCGGATTGCCGGGAAACACGCACACTTCCTTGAGCCCGTAGTACGGAGTCGCGCCGCCGCGCCACGAAGCCATCATCCCCAGGAGTCCGGGCGCGCCGGGCGCCATGACTTTCATCCGCAGCGGATTGAACACCTCGCCGCGCGCCAGCGCGCGCAGCGCGTCTTCCATGACCTCGATGCACTCGCGCATCGTCAGCAGCTCGTGGACGTCGTGCTCCGAGAGAACGAGAATTTTCATCAGAACGGAAACTCCTCTCCGGGCGCCGTACACAGCGCCGACAGGTCTGACGGCGCGATGATCACTCCCACCGGTTGCGTATCGTACGAAGCCACGGTCACTCGCATCCCTTTGCGCAGTTGGACGCTCCTGCCATCAACACTCCAGCGCACGCGCGCGTTCGGAAGCTGCCGCAGCGGAATCGCGTACCGCGTGGCGAGCGGGCCCTGAATGGCCGCGTACTGCAGCGGCTGCGTGAGCCACGGATGCCGCGCCAGCGGCTCGCTCGCGTACAGGGTGTACGCGCCGTCGCGTTGCGCGGTCCACGTGAGCGTGCGGCCGGGCGGCAGAATCGCGCTGAGGCCGGGCACCCACAGATCGCGCGTCAGCGGCACGTAGTTGTGCACGGCAAACGCCGCGGTCTTCGGGAAGATCTCGAACCAGCGCTGCATGCGCAGGTTGTAGACGATCGCCGCCGGCGGATGCGCGGCGATGTCGTAGCCGCCGATGCTCTTCGCCGCGGCGAGCTGGCGGATGCCGATGGGCAGGAACCAGTAGCGATACGCGGGCTCGCGCCGCAGCGCGTACGCCGAGCCGTCGAACACTTTCTCGTCCGGCCGCGTGCGGCGGTCGACTTCGCGCATCACGTAATCCTGATAGCGCAGCGGCTCGTACGTCATCGTGGCGAACGTCGTCACCACGCCCACCGCCGCGACCGCCGGCGCGATCCACCACCACCGCCCGATGCGCTCGATCGCCAGCGCCGCCGGCGGCACCATCAAGAGATAGCTGAGGATCCAGTGATACTCGTACTGCACCTCGAGCATCGCCACGGTGACGACCGAGGCCAGGAACACGATGGCGATGATCTGCATGCGCCGCTCGCGAAACGCGATCACGCAGCCGGCGATGGCCGCGATCCACATCGCCATCGCCGCGGCATCGAGCTTGAGCGCGGGCAACAGCAACTGCTCGCCGAGCGTGCTCACCGCCAGCCCCGCGAACAGCCTGCTGGAGACGACGTTGTAGCGGACGACGCCGAGGAGAAAGGCCTCGCGTGCGTGCGTCGCTTCGAGGACGGCGAAGAGAGCGATCGCGACCGCCGCCACACCGATGGCCATGCGCAGCGCGCGCGGGTTGAAGCGCCAGCGCTCCTCGCTCCAGAAGAGGAATACCAAACTGGTGATCACGACCAGTGGCGCGAGCCGCATGTTCGCCAGCACCGCCAGGGACATCAGCGCGCCGTACGCGATCCACTTCCCGCGCAGAGCGCAAAGGAGCGCGGCAATGAAGCCGAGGTGGCCGAGGACGTCGACGCGATATTCGATCGCGGAGCGGAGGAACAAAGGTGCGGCCAGCAGCAGCACCAGCGCCCAGATGCGCGCGGCGTCTGGACGGGCTGAAGCCCATCCTACGTTCAGCTCGTTCGACGTAGGACGGGCTTCAGCCCGTCCAATGCGCAGCACCAGCGCAAAGATGGCGATCCAAACGAACGCCTGCGCCCACCGCATCGCGATCAAGGCATCCGCTCCCGGCGAATCGATGAACCGCGCCACCGGCGCGAAAGCGATCCACTGCAGCGGCGTGTGGTGCTCCCAGAAATCGCGGAACGGCACGCGCCCCTCGCTGACCCACTTCGTGGCGCGAAAGAACTCCAGCTCGTCCCAGCCGAGGGGCAGTCCGCGATGAAGGCTCACGAGCGCGGCGGCAATGACCACCGCGAGCGCCGCTTTACGCATCCCGATGCACGGTATCCATCGAGAACGCCGGCAGACAGATCGCCACGTACTCCGCCCCTTCCGCGCCGGGCGTCGAGTACTGCACCCATTCGCCGCGATGCGCGATCACGGCCTGGCCGGCGTGCACGTCGATGGCGCCGTCGCGCGAGGTCACGCGCAGCGTGCCGCGCAGCACGATCGTGTATTCGTCAAAGTCCGGCGTCTGCCCCGGCTCGACCCACCCGCTCGGGCTCTTCATCCGCGCCACCGAAAGTTCCTCGGTGTGCGAATTCACGCGCCCGACGTACTCCTCGATGATCTTCGGCTTGTTGCCCGCGGCCTGGACGATGGACGGCTGCTGAATGAAAGTCGGCATAGTTAGCGATGAACGATGAACGATGAGCGATGAGCCCGTCAACCCAGTCGTCGTTCGTCGCTCATCGTTCATCGCTCATCGCTTGCCCTCGCAGCCACCGCTCGATCACGGCGAGGACGTGCGCCAGCTCGCTCTCGTCCAGCGAATGACCCTTGGCGATGCCGTGCGTTTTCTCGAGACATCCGCGACAACACGTTGCCGTGGCGTGCTGCGCGACGAACACGGGATGGTTGCGCCACGGCGTCTGCCGTCCGTCGTTCGGAATCGCTTCCGGGCCGACGCGTTTCCGGATCAGCTCCGCCGCCTGCTTCATGACGTGCGGCAGTCCCCACATCTGCAGGTAAGCCAGCTCGCGTCCCTGCAATTTGAACTTGCGGCGGAACGCGGAGCGCGACAGCCGCGCGAAGACTTCATCGATGGAGTTCATCGCGTGGCAACGACGAAGCGGCCGATCTGCGTGCGCTTCGTGTATCCGGCGTTCACCCACTGATAGAGCTCGGGCACGCGCGCGTCGTTGGGAACGCCGTCGAAAACGGCGACGGCGGGCTCGCCGCCGAGGATGACGCAGAGCGGCGGATTGCGCTGCAGATCCATCATCGCGGGCTGCAGCAACTCGTACGACGACAGCATGGGAATGTCGAACGCGCGCGTGGGCGGCTTGCGCCTCAGCAGAAAGTAAAGCGCGCGCTCGTTGGTGAGATCGAGGATCGCGCCGGCTCCCAGCGAGTCGACATAGTTCTTCAACGTAGCCAGCGTGGTCGCGTTTTCTTCGGTCGTGTAGATCGACGGCGCGAGCGGATGGCGCACCATCCCTTCATGCCGCTGGCGCGCGGGCCACTGGGCGATGAGCTTCGCACCGGCGATGAAGTTCTGCGGAACCTCAAAGTACGCCAGCGCGGCGAGCGACAGCAGCGCCAGCGCGACGCGATGGCGCAGCGGCTCGACGACGAACGCGACGAAGGCGATGCCGAGGAGCGGAGCGGCGAAGCGCGTGTGACTCCAGCTCACGCGTCCGGCCGCGGTGCGGAAGAGGATGATCGAGAGCACGGCCAGGATGAGCATGCGCGGATCGCGCCGCTTCCAGCCAACGGCCAGGATCAAACCCCAGAAGATCGGCGGGATGTAGTAGCGGATCCCGTTCGCGCTGAATGGCGCCGGGGCGGGCAGCGACCACACCCCGTCGATGGCGTGAGGGATGGTGATGAAGGAGTCGCGCGCGAACTGCACGACGTCCGCACGCACGGCCAGCAACAGGAGCACGGGCAACACCATCGCCGCGGTTAGAAGCAAAACGTGGCGACGGGCTTCAGCCCGTCGCGAAACGAGCAACGCCACGGCAACCGTGCCGACGAGCGCATACGTCCCCGTATCCAGACTCCACAAGATCCCCAACGCGCCGCTGGCAAACGCCGCAAACAACGACAGCGCGCTGCGCGTTTTCGCGAATCGCAACAAGGCCCACGCCGCGACCAATACAGGCGCGAGCCGAAAGTACGGGAACATCGGCACCCACAACGCCGCCACACCGCACAGCGACGCGATCACCGCCGCGATCATCCCCAGCGTCGTTGCCGTCACCTCCGCGGCGATCGGCACGAGCAGCGCCAGCGTGGCCGCATCGAGCACGGTCTGCAGGCGCCGCGCGTAAAGCGGATCGCCGCCCACCAGCGCATCCAATCCGCCGTCGACGCCGAGGCCGTGCAGCAGGAAGACGTCGGTGAAGGGACGCTCGCCATTGAGAAAGAGCCACGCCGGCGTGAGGTGCTCGCCTTCGTGGAAGGGGTCCATGTGCTGGTAGGGATGGTCGTGGGCGAAGAGCATTGCGCTGAAGACGACGAGCATGGCAATCCAACGCAGGGCGGGCTTCAGCCCGCCCATCGACGGGCTGAAGCGCGTCGTACGTTTTTCCGCGAGCCACGCTCCGATGGCCGCGCCGAGGACCAGCAGGCCGTACGTCGCGTAGTCCCAGCTTTTCGGGTACGCGTTTTCGGTCACGAATCCCACGCCGATGAGCGGCGGATGAAAAAGCGGCTTCGTGATGAACGCGATCGCGGCGGCGACGGCTGCGCCGATGAGCGCGCCGAGGGCCGCGCGACTTCCCACCATGGCGCGATTGTATGATCCGGCGCATGGATTCGTTCAGCCGCGCCTTCCTCGACGAGAGCATCGAAGTGATCCGCCGCATCGACGCGGAAGCGGTCGATCGCATGGCCGCGGGCCTCGCCGCCTCCCGCGACGCCGGCGGCCGTCTCTTCATCCTCGGCGTCGGCGGAAGCGCCGGCCACGCCAGCCACGCCGTGAACGACTTCCGCAAGATCTGCCGCTTCGAGGCCTACACGCCGACCGACAACGTCTCCGAGCTCACCGCGCGCGTGAACGACGAGGGGTGGGACAGCTGCTTCGCGGAGTGGCTGAAGATCTCGCGCATGACCGCGAACGACGCGGTGCTCGTGTTCTCGGTGGGCGGCGGGAACGTGGAGAAAAACGTGTCCGTGAACCTCGTGCGCGCCATCGATCACGCGCGCGGCGCGGGCGCGAAGGTCTTCGGCATCGTGGGCAAAGACGGCGGCTACACGAAACAGGTCGCCGACGAGTGCGTGCTCATCCCCGTGATCGCGAACGACCGCATCACGCCGCACACGGAGGGACTGGCGGCGGTGGTCTGGCACCTGCTGGTGTCGCACCCGGCGCTCAAGGTCACGCAGACGAAGTGGGAAAGCGTGAAATGACAGTGATGAGTGATGAGTGATGAGTGATGAAAGTCGCCGCAACGTTCATCACTCATCACTCATCACTCATCACTCGGGCCAGCCCCTCCAGATCCCTCACGCGCACGTCCGGCTCGACTCTTCCCCTTTTGTGCTCCGAGCCGCGATGCTCGATCAGCGCGACGCGTGTTCCCGCGTTGCGGCCGCAGAGCAGATCGCTGTCCTGATCGCCCACCATCCACGACTGCGTGAGATCAAGATCGAATTCGCGTGCGGCTTGCTGCAGAAAGAAAGGCGACGGCTTGCGGCACGCGCAGTGATCCGAGGCCTGGTGAAAGCACTGGTAGCTCTTCGCGATCGGGACGCCGAGGGAGCGCACGATGTGCTCGTGCACGGCCTGCACTTCCTCGCGCGTCGCTTTTCCTTTGGCCACGTTCGGCTGATTGGTGACGATGAACAGCAGCCAGCCCGCATCGACGAGGCGCTGCAGCGGCGCACGGATGCCGTCGATCATGCGCACGTCCTCGACGCGGCGCGGCGCCTCCCACTCCTGGTGCGAGGGATAGAACACCAGCTCGTCGAGGATGCCGTCGCGGTCGAGAAAGAGTGCGCGCTTCATAGGTCGGGGATGTGCGTGATGCGCGTCGTCTCCGCTTCGAGCGACGCGCCGTTGGGCGGCTGGCGGAACAGCACGCGGTCGTTGCCGGCGATCATGATGATGCCCAGGGGCTCCGCGGCGTGCGAGGTCACGACGACCTGCTGGCCTTTTTTCAATGACGGTCCGGCGGAGATCGACAGCGGCTGCGGCGTCGAACGCAGCATGAGCGGCGCGCCGCGATACGCGGAGAACGGATCGCGGAACCACGGATGCCGCGCCAGCTCGGGCGACGCGTACAGACGATACACGCCGTCGCGCGGCACGATGAACGTCACGCGCTCGTTCGGCCGCACCACCGCGTTCATGGCAGGCACCCACAGATCGCGCCAGACGGGCATGTAGTGGCGCACGAGATACGGCGCCAGCTCGCGCTGCACGCGCCCCACCCACAGCAGCACGTTGTGATCGAACACCACGGCCGCGGGCGGATCGCTCATCGAGTAGCGCGGCGCCAGGCCCTGCGGGACGAGCTGCCGCGCCAGCTCGGGCATGAACCAGAAGCGGTACGCCGGCTCGCGCCTCAACGCCCACGGTGTGCCGCTCCACACTTTCTCGCCCGGACGCGTGCGCGCGTGCACTTCGCGCATGATCAGGTCCTGGTAGCGCAGATCGTTTTCTTTCCCGCGGAAGACGGACGCGAACGCGTTCACGCCCCACGCGAGAATCAGCAGCGCGGCCACGAGCTCGCGCGGAATGCGCTCGATGACGAACGCCATCAGCGGAATGGCCAGCACGACCACGAGAGCGAAGTGGTAGTTGTAGATGAACTTCATCGAGCTGACGAAGAGCAGGTTCACGAGCTGCAGCAGGGCCAATCCGCGCAGCTTCGGATTGCGCCAGACCAGCACCAGTCCCGCGAATCCGAGGATTAAAACCGCAATGCCGCCCACGTCGACCGCCGCCCACTCGAACAATCGATCGGTCGCGAGGATGCGCACGCCGAACGGCACCAGCAGACGATGAACGAAGCCGCCGATCACCGGCGTCGCGAACCGCTCGCCGCGGTTGTCGACCCAGATCTGCTGCCACAACTCGTCGAGTGCGCCGTTGATCGCAAAGTATCCGAGGCAAATTGCGAGAGCCGCCAATCCGCCGAGAACGATGCGAAACGTAGGACGGGCTTCAGCCCGTCCCCCGCCCGAGGGGCGGGCTGAAGCCCGCCCTGTGTTCAGCAAATGCAGCAACACCGCAACGACGAGCACCGGCCCCAGTCGCAGATTCGCCAATCCCGCCAGACACCACACGATTCCGGCAGCAAAGTCGCGCTTCTGCTGTGCGAGCAGCAGGCCCGCGACGAAGAGCAGACAGCCCAAAGACTCGACGCGATACTCGATCGCCGGCAGCATGAACATCGAGCTGCACAACGCCAGCGCCATCGCGCTCCAGCGTGCGGCGCGCTCCAGCCCCGCGTTGCGCATCCACGCGTTGAGGCACCAGAACATCGCGATCCACACCGGAATCTGCGCCCAGCGCAGCAGCAGCACCGCGTCCACGCCCGGCGATTGCGTCAGCCACGTGAACGGCGCGAACAGGAACCACATCAGCGGTGTGTGGTGCTCCCAGAAATCGCGATACGGCACTTTGCCTTCCGCGATCCAGGCCGTGGCGCGCCAGAACTCCAGCTCGTCCCAGTTCAGCGGATGCAGTTTCTGCAGCGGAAGAAGGCGGATCGCCGCCGCGCTCAGGGCGAGGGCGATGGTCTTCTTCATCGCGTGAACTGCTCCACGACCTCCGCGATCGTGCGTTTTACGGCTTCGTTGCTGTTCAGCTTCGGCGTCCACCCCAGCGCCGTCATGCGCCGCGTGTCGAGCTTCACGTACGGGACGTCGCCGCGCCAGCCGCGCGGGCTGTCGCCGTACTGGACGTCGATCTTCGCGCGATCGATGCCCATGGCCTCGATGGTCCAGTCGGTGATCTGCCGGACGCTGGTCTGATCGTCGACCGCGAGGTTGTACACGTTCACGTGCTCTTTCGCGTGCCCGATGCCGAACTCCATGCCGTCCAGCGTGTCCTCGACGTGCACGTACGGCTTGGCCTGCGATCCGTCGCCGAGGACGACCAGCTTCGTGGGCTCGTCCTTCAGCCGCAGCACGAAATCGTGGATGACGCCGTGCGTGGGATTCGGCCCCACGACGTTGCCGAAGCGGTAGATCCACGCGCGGATGTCGTAGTTGTGCGCGAACGCCGTGATCAGCGTCTCGCAGGCGACCTTGCTCGCCGCATACAGCGAGATCGGCAGAATCGGCCCGTAATCCTCGGGCGTCGGCATCACTTCCGGCTCGCCGTACACCGCGCCGCTCGACGAGAAGACGATCTCCTTCACGTTCGTGCGGCGCATGGCCTCGAGCACGTTGTACGTGACGAGCGTGCCGCCCTTGAGATCGAAGTCCGTGTACTTCGTGCCGAAGCTGATGTCGCTGTTGGCCGCGAGATGCCAGATGCGATCGGGCTTCAGCTCCTCCATCAACGCCACGACGCGATCGAGCTCCAGCAGATCGAGCTCGTGAAACGCGAAACGCTCGTGCTGTACGACGTACTCGCGCTTGCCGAGAAAGAAGTTGTCCGCGCCCGCGACGACGTCGCCGCGTTTGAGCAGCCGCGGAATCAGGTTCGATGCGATGAAGCCGGCCGCGCCGGTCACCAGAATTTTCACTCCAAAGCCTTTCGTGTCTTCTCCAGCTCCTCGGGCGTCCCGA
>DATLBM010000412.1:0-2196 GCA_035526885.1 Thermoanaerobaculia bacterium
GCGTCCCCCTCACGGATCTCGGTGTACTCGCCGAGCAGAACAGCGCCGACGCTCTCCTCTTCAAGGTTCAATGCGATCCCGTAGACGCCGTGCGGGAACTCGAGCATCTCACCCGCCATCGTGTTCTCGACGCCGTGCACCCGCGCGATCCCGTCGCCGATGGACACGATGGTGCCCACTTCGGCCACGTCCACATCAACGGCGTAGCTGCCGATCTGATCGCGAATGATCTTGGAAATTTCTTCGGCCTTGATGTCCATGTCTCTATGTCCCGCTGGCACTGCGTCCCGTCAGGCGGACGTGACCAGCGCTTCCTTCATTTTTTCCAGTTGCCGCGTGACGCTGCCGTCGTACACCGTGCTGCCGATGCGCGCGATGGCGCCGCCGATGATCGCGGGGTCGACCCGGTTCTCCAACTGCACCTGGCGGCCGGTCACGCTCGCGAGCCGCTGCTGCAGCGCGGCGAGCCGATCGGGCGGAAGCGGAATGGCCGTGACGAGCTCCGCGCGGACGACCTTCGCGTGCTCCATCAACCGGTTCCGATATGCCGCAGCAACGTCTGGCAGCAGGACCAGCCGATCGCGGTCCGCGAGCAGCGAAAGCAGCTTGACGACCGAGGGCGTCACCGTACCAACGCGGGCCAGGAGCTGTTCGACGATGCCGCGCTTCTGCGGCGCGGGGACCGCCGGGTTCGACAGTACGCGGGCGAGCGCGGCGTTTCCGCTCACGAGCTGCGCGAACTCGTTCAGATCGCGCCCCGCCTGCTGGACGTCCGATTCCTTCAGCGCGACGTCGAACAGCGCACGCGCGTAACGGGTGCCGGCCGCGCGACTGGTCATCGCGCCTCCTGCAGCTGCGCGGTGTAGCGATCGACGAGGCGCAGCTGATCCTCCGGAGTAATCGACTGCTTGATACGGCGCTCGGCCACCTCGATCGCGAGGCGCGCCGCGTCCTCCGTCAGCTCACGCCGTGCGACGCGCAGCCGCGTCGCGATTTCCCGGCGCGTCTGGTCGAGCAGGCGCTCGCGCTCGGCCGCCGCCGCCTGCGCAAGGCGGACCTGCTCCGCGCGCAGATCTTCTTCCCCCTGCGCCTTCAGACGCTCGAGCTCTGCGGGGAGCGTCTGCAGCCGGCGTTCGATCTCCGCCAGCCGGGCGGTGGCTGCCGCTCGCATCTCCGAAGCGGTCACGAGGTCCTGCCGGATTTGCGTCGCGCGCGAGGCGAGATACCCCGCAAGCGGACTCTTCAGAAAGTACACGAGCACGCCCGCGAGAATCGCAAAGTTCGCCAGCTTCGCGACCGACTGGAGCGGCGTCATCCCGTGTGGCGCGCTTTCTTCGTGGGGAGCGGCGGCTTCCGCCGCACCGTGCGGCTCCTGTGCAGCGACCGCGCATGGGAGCGCCGCCGCGGCAACGATCAGCAGCGCACCGAGCAACGAGGCGCGCACGCCCCGCAGGGCGCGGCAGTTCTGTCTCTGGAATCTCATGTGCGGTGAATCACAGCGGTCTCGGGGATCAAGAGGCGCGGCGCCCGAGGATCCGTTCGGCAACGGCAGAGCCGAGCGCATCGGCATCGGCGGCGAGGCGGCGGCGCGCGTCAGCCGCCTCGGTCGACAGAGTTGCCGAAGCGGCGGCAATCTGCGCCTCCGCTTCCGCGCGGGTCTCGGCGAGCATCGCAACCCGAGTATCTGTCGCTTCCCTGCGCATCTCGTCCATTTGGCGGTACAGATCGGCTCGTGCGGCGCGCGTCTTCTCTTCGAACTCCGCGGCAGCCACGCGCGCCTCGCTCGCCGATCGCTCCGCAAGCTCACGCGCGGAGGTGATCGCGCGCTCGCGTTCCGCCATCACGCGGAGCACCGGCTTGAACAGCAGCCGGTTGAGCAGCATGGTCAGCAGCAGGACGAAGAAGATGACCCACAGGACCGACAAATCCGGGAGCACGACACCTCCGAGGCGCGATCAGACTCTCTGACCGCTATGTACGCAGCGGCACAAAACATCAATTTATACCATTCAAACTGATGCTGACGCAACGTGCGGAGCGGCCGGAGGACGCACAGCGTACGCAGTTCCGACGAGCTGTGCTGGAGTATCGCGGGTTGAACCCGATCGATCAGCGGATGACGATGCGTCCGTGCTGTGCCGGTAGAACACGCCCGACCGCAACGGCGCGAACTCCCGCTGCTTGGAAGGCGGCGGT
>DATLBM010000413.1:0-11169 GCA_035526885.1 Thermoanaerobaculia bacterium
GCGGCGACGAGCGCGACGACCGTGAAAGTCTCATGGAACGCCGTCGCGGGCGCCGACCTCTATGACGTCGAGCGCAGCACCGATGGTCAAACGTACACGTTCGCCGGTACGACCGCCTCGACGAGCCTGACCGACCCCGGCCGGACGGCTGACACGGCGTATCTGTACCGCGTGCGGGCACGCCGGACCGCGGGCGCGGCTTCGGCGTACAGCCTCCCTGACCTCGCCACGACGGTGATCTTCACCGATCCGGCGCTCACACCCCAGAGCAGTGTCGTTCGCGCCGCACACATCACGGAGCTGCGACGAGCCGTGAACGCGGTGCGCGTGCTTGCAGGAATCGGCGCGGTGACGTTCGAAGACACGCCACCGGCGCTGCTGCGCGCGGTACATGTCACGAGCCTCCGCGGCGCACTCGAGGCCGCGCGTGCGGCGCTCGCGCTGCACGCACTCCCGTATACGGACGCGACGATCACGCAAGGCGTCACGGTCGCGAAGGCCGCGCATGTGGCGGAGTTGAGGACGGGAGTCGAGTAGCACGCGATCACGCTAGCAGCGGCTCGACTTCCACCCGATCCCGCCCGCCCGATTTCGCGCGATACAGCGCCGCATCGGCGGCCGCGACGAGAGTCAGCGGCGCGGCTTTGCCGGTGCTCGTCGAGACGCCGAAGGAGGCCGTAACGATGCCGGGCTCGGAGCCCTCATGTCGAATCCTCGCATCGCGCACCCGGATGCGCAGCCGCTCCGCCTCGGCCTTCGCCACATCGAGCGGCACCCCCGGGAGCAGCCACGCAAACTCCTCGCCGCCGAAACGCGCCGCGAGGCCGCCGCGCGACTCGGTCTGCTCGTGCAGCAGCGCTGCGACCGCGCGCAGCGCCTCGTCGCCGTTCTGATGGCCGTGCGAGTCGTTGAGCAGCTTGAAGTGATCGAGGTCGAGCAGCACGAGCGAGACCGGTTCGCCCTGCTCGCCGGCCGCCGCGCACGCCTCTTCGAGCGCCTCGTCGAAGCGGCGGCGGTTGGCGACGCCGGTCAGTCCGTCGACGTACGACAGCGCGCGCAGTCGCACATTCGCGACGGCGAGCTGGCGATTCGTGTCCTCGAGCTCCTGCGCCAGGTGCGCGAGCTCTTCGTTCTTCCGCGCGCGCATCGCGGCCACGCGGAGTCGCATCGCGCCGAGAATCGCGCCGGCGAGGAGGAGCAGTGCCAGGAGCCGCGCCCACCACGTCTCGAACCACCGCGGCGCGACGGTGACGGCGAGGTGTGCGTCGCCGTTGCTGGCCACGCCGTCTTCGTTCGTCGCCCTCACGCGGAACGTGTACGCGCCGGGCGCGAGGCGCGTGTAGTGCGCGACGCGACTGGCCCCGGCGCTCACCCAGCCGAGGTCGTAGCCGTCGAGGAAGTAGTGAAAGCGAACGCGCTCGGGAGCGCGCAGCGCGGGCGCGGTGTAGCGGATCTCGACGCGGTGCGCGCCGGCCGGGACGCGCAATGCGCCGTTCGGCGCGGGCGTGCCGTCGATCAGCACTTCCTCGACGTGCACCGGCGGCGCGACGGTGTTGCGCGTCGTCGCGCGCGGGTCGATGACCGCGATGCCCCGCGCGGTCGCAACCCACAAACGCCCGTCGCGCGCGAGCATTGCCGAGGGCGAGCCGCCGTTGCATTCGGCCGAGGGCATGCCGTCGGTCGAGCCGTAGACCGTGCCGTGCAGATCGGCGGATTGGCCACTCATCGCCGCGAGCACGCGCTCGCGCGGTACGCGATACAGGCCGCGATTGCTCGTCAGCCACAGGTCGCCGCGATCGACGACCTGGAACACGACGTCGTCGTACAGCCCGTCGCGGCGCGTGAGCGAGTGCACGCCGCCGGTGGTGAGATCGAGACGCGCCAGTCCGCCGCCGGACGTTCCGATCCACACGCCGTTCCCGCCGGCGTCGCGGGTGAGGGTGAACACGCGATCGCTCTCGAGGCCGCGACCGGTCCTGGCGATGAGCGTCGCGTGCATCGTGCTCTCGTTCACGCGCCACAGGCCGGCGCCGTCGGTGCCGGCGAGCAGCGTGCCGTCGTCGAGCGCGAGCAGGGGGCGCAGCTGCCGGTCGGCCAGCTCGGGTACGCGCGTCGTTTTGCCGTCGCGCACGAGTGCAAGGCCGGCGGTCGTATTCACCCACAGTCCGCGCGCGGTCTCGACGAGCGCGCGCACGCGATCGCTCGGCAGGCCGCGGATCTTCTCGCCGAACCGGCCGTCGCGCAGAGGCACCACGCCGCCGCCGTCGGTGCCGACCCAGAGGCCGCCGTCGCGACTCTCCGCCAGCGCGTAGACGGTGTCGAGCGGCAAGCCGTGCGCGTTGTTCAGGCACTGCACGGGCTTCGGCAGAATGCGGCAAAGTCCGCCGCCCTCGGTACCGATCCACACGCGGGCGGCGCGATCCTCGAGGATCGCGCGCGCGCCGTCGACCGGCAGTCCTTCCTTGCGCGTGTACGACACGAAGCGCGTGTCGCTCAATCGCACGAGGCCGGCCGTCGTGCCGACCCAGAGCGAGCCTTCGCGATCTTCGAGCACGGAGCGCACGATCGGGTTCGGCAACCCTTCGCCGACTCCGAGCGTTTCCGCGCGCACGCCTCGCCAGCGGGCCAGCCCGGCGTCGGTGCCGATCCACAGACTGCCGTCGCGATCGCGGCGCAGCGTGCGAATGAGATTGCTCGGCAGTCCGTCGCGCATGGTGATGACGCGCACGATCTTTCCGTCGCGCCATTCCGCCAGTCCGCCGCCGTCGGTGCCGATCCACAGCGTGCCGTCGGCGTCGCGCAGAAGCGCGCGGGCGAACTCGTTCGGCAGTCCCTCGATGTGCTCGACCACTTTCGAATCGCGCCAGCGGATCACGCCGCCGCCGTGCGTGGCCAGCCACATCCCGCGCGCGCCGTCGTCTTCGAGCGCCCAGATGCGATCGGTCGGCAGTCCGTCGCGCGTGGTGAAGCGCGTAACGCGGTCACCCTCGATGCGCAGCAGTCCGCCGCCCGCGGTGGCGGCGAACATCGCCTTCCCGATCTGAAGCATCTCGCGCATGCGATCGCTGCCGAGGAGCTCGGGGTGAAACGCTTCGACGCGGCCGTTGCGCCAGCGCGCCAGGCCGCCGCCGTACGTGCCGATCCACAGCGTGCCGTCCGGCGTTTCGTACAAGAAGGAGATGAACGCGCTCCGCAGCGCCGGCGCGGACTGCGGATCGCTGACCACGAACCGCACGCCATCGAACCGCGCCAGTCCCTCCTCGGTGCCCAGCCACAGGTACCCGTCGCGCGTCTGGACCATGGTCTCGATGGAGTTCTGCGGCAGCCCCGCCTCGCTCGTCCACACCAACAGCCGCGCCTGCGTGAGCGCACGCGCCGGATCCAGCGCAAACGCGCTCGATCCGGCGAAGAGGATCGCGAGGAGAAGGGCGCAGGGACGAGTCACGCGGGTGGGGGTATTTTACGGCGGGGCGACGAGCCGCGTTCGGGCCAATGTCTCGGCGCGTTGGAGCCTTCGCTCCACAGCAAGATCTACATTGCGAGGACGGCCCAGATCAGGAAGAAAGGAATGCCGATCATGAGCAGCAGGCGACTGCGGATGCCCGGATGGGCCATGTTCAACGTGTACCCGACGCCGACCAGCTTCTCGACCACAAGCGCGGGATCATCGGGGTTCGAATAGGTCATGCCGCCGTGGAGCCAGTGGCTCTCGTCGGCAGACCGCCGCGCGTAATCATTGCCGGTCTGCTCCTGCAACCGGGCATTGATCCTGACCATCCGCACGATGAAGTACGTGATTCCGCCGAGCAGCGCCGCGACGCCCAGAACAAGCGCACTTCGCGCAATCGGTTCCATCGCTTTCAGGCGCTCCACCGCGGTGGACGTCTGCAAGAGGGCGGTGCTGCAGAACGTCGTCGCGATCATCAGGCGCGTCCAGTCGAGCGTGTCGAGGTTCGTTTGGAGGTACTTCTCTTTTGCCAGCAGGTACTCCTCTGTCGAGTCGGCCGGAAGAGTCATCTTCGCGCCGGCAAAATCGCGGCGTAGAACGTACAGAAAGAACTGCAGGTATGCACCGAGCGCGGGGATGAACAGGATTACCGAGACGTTCCGGTCCACCCAGCCGTCCGCCTTGCCCGTCACACCCCAGTGGATGGGTACGCGGAGCGGCATCTCGTCGTAGGTGAGTACCGGCGCGACGAACGACAGCAACGCGAGCGCGCCGACGACGGCGTCCAGCCATACGCGAGCTACGGTGTGGCGCGCGCGCATCGACGAGGCGAAGCGAGTCGTCCCGCCAGTCGTGGCGTTGGGCCGCACAATCGACGCGAAGCGCATGTAGAAGAGGAACGCCGCAACCCCGAGGATTAGCTCTGCGCCGGCGAGCACGAGGAGCTCACCGACGAGCGGTCGCAGCCCGGCCGTGAGCAGCACGACGAGGACGAACACCGCCGCGAGCACGAGGCGGTAGCGAATCAGGATCCGCTTCCCCGCTCCGTCGAAATAGCCCGGCTCCACGCGTACGCCGAAGAATGCCCGCGCCCCGCGTGTAACCGGCATCCAGGCGAAGACACCGAACAGCACCACAGCGCTCGAGAAGAAGGCCGCTTGCGCGATATTGGATTCGGTCATGACTGTTCCTCTTGCTGGTTCATTTGGAGCGTTTTGTCAGCGCGCGGAGCTCGTCGCGTACGAGACTCACGATCTCGTTGCGGGAGACTCCTGCCAGAATGAGTGCGGTCAGAGCGGAGCGCAGGGGCTTGCTCAGCTCCGCGGCGTCCCTCGTGCTTGTCTTGCGCGGCGCCACGACTGCGCCCGAGCCGTGACGGATGGTCACGAGCCCCTCCGTCTGCAACTCGCGGTAGGCGCCGGCGACCGTATTGAGATTGACGCCGAGATCGACGGCGACCTGGCGCACCGACGGGAGCGTTTCCCCTTCCGTCAACGCTCCCCCGGCGATCAGACGTCGGATCTCATCGGCCACCTGCCGGTAGATCGGTCGCGGGTCGGATTCGTCGATCAGGATGTGCATGTTCGCCCAAACTGTATAGTGTCACTATACACCGTACAGTTGGAAATGTTTCACGGATGCGAAAAATATCTATCCGCGCCGGCGCCCATGCCCTCCAGCACGTACTGTGTCAGCGCGTTCGCCGGCTCGTGCTCGTTGCGATCGGCGGCATCGCCGGAGATCGGTGGCGAAAATGCCGTCACCGCCGGCCACGCGCTGAGCGGCGTCCGCAGGTTTCCGAAGGAGAGCGTCAACCTCGACGTCTTCTTCGTGATGGTGGTGCGGAGTCTCATCAGCCATCTCGCCGAGAAAGAGGAGAACCGTTGCGTCCACACCCCGATCGACGAAAGCGCGAATCGATTGATCGATCGGAAGTACACGCCGCGAGATGCGGAGCTCGCGGCAGCGGACGATGTCGCACGCGTAATCCGCGACTTCGCGGCGGACCAAGTGATGACGGACTACATCCGCCTCCGGGTCGAAGAGCAGTTTCGCAACGCCGCCGAATATGCCCGCGCCCTCGGCGTCAGCGTCGCGCAGATTCACAACATGAACCGTCGCCTCGCGCGCTACCGCGACCGTAGCGCGAGGCACCGAGGCTCGACCGATGAACGACCGAATTGAAGATCAGCGATACCGCGAGCTCGACGACGACGAGCTTTACTACGCGACGGCTCCGATCGACGCGATTCGTCATGAGCTGGAGCGCGACGGCGTTCGCGTGGAGCCGGCGGTGGCCGCGGTACGGGCCATGATCGTCGAGCGGAGTCCGCGTGGCGTTCCCGCGCACGATCCTGAGGCGACGTACCTTCAGCATCTCAGCTCGATGGAGCGAATCGCCGCGCACACCGCGCACCGAAACCATCTGACCGCTGACGAGCTCGCGGAATTCGTCCAGATCGTGCGCGTGAGACTGTTCGAAGACGACTACCGGATCATCCGCAAATTCGAGGGCCGCAGCACCTTCTCTACCTTTGTCACCGTCGTGATCCTGCGTCTGTTCAACGAATGGCGCGCCGAGCAATGGGGGAAATGGCGGCCGTCCGCCCAGGCGAGAGCGCTGGGGGAGAAGGCCATCGCTCTCGAACGCCTGCTGAGTCGCGACGGGCTCTCGTTCCCGGAAGCCGTGGCGGTGCTCACGCAGCGCCATCCGCGGTCGTTCTCTGTCGACGAGTGCGACGCGCTCTACGCTCGACTCCCACTCCGCAAAGCTCGCCCGGTGTTCCTCACGGACGAGAACGCGCTGGAGGGGCTTCCCAGCCAGGACTCGGCGGACGAACGCGTGCGCGCCGGCGAGCGCGAGATCACATCGCGCTCCGTTCTCGCCGCGCTCGATCAGGCACTCGGCGGCTTCAGCCCCGACGAGCGGCTCATGCTGCAGTTGCGATTCCGGAAGGGGATGACCGCGCCGGAGATCGCGCCGATCATGAGGCTCGAGCCGAAGCAGGTCTACAAGCGCCTCCAACGCTTGTTCAAGATGCTGCAACGGGCGCTCGTAGACCAAGGGATCGACGCTGCGGCCATCCGCGAGCTGATGGACCAGGCGCCGTTGGATCTTTCGTTGGAGTCGCGGCCGGAGCGGACGCCCGCTCCAAAATCCGCAAGCGGTCGAAAAGAGGCCCGGTCCAATAGCGGCCGGCGGGTTTTCTGAAACACGAACGGCCGGCTTTCAGCCGGCCGCGAGGGTGTTCGATGGTTGGTAGCGCATACGGGATTCGAACCCGTGTTACCGCCGTGAGAGGGCGGCGTCCTGGACCCCTAGACGAATGCGCCACGATGGCGGGGGACGCGGAAGATACCGAAGGTGTCTGCCGCGGTCAAGGTCGGCTAACAACGGGTGGGGGCGGGAATTCCCGGGGGATGGCGAGGTCGGCGACCGAGGCGTTGGGGAGCTTGAGGAGCTCCGATGGCGCGACCCGCGCCTTGCTGCTGCGGTTGCCGCCGCCGATGATGATGCGCTCGCGCTCCATCACCCGTTCGTCGATGTAGACGGGGATGTCCGGGGGCAGGCCGGCGATCGTCACGCCGCCGATGAGCATGCCCGTGAGGTCCGCGGTTTCTTCCGACGAAGCGAACGAGAGTTTCTTCGTGCCCGCGATCGCTGCCACTTTGCGGTTCACGTCCAGCTTCGTGTCCGCGCGGACGAGGCAGGCCAGGAAACGGCGAGGAGTGGTTTTCACGACGATCAGAATGGCGTTGCATGCGTCTTCCGGCGCGATGCCGAAGTGTGCGCAGAACTCTGCCGTATCGGCGAGCTCGGGAGGACAGGCCAGCGTCTCGTAGTCGATCGCGGCGGCGTCGAGCGTCGCGCGGACGCGTTCGTGAAGGATCGATGAGTCAGTCATTTGTGCCTATTTACACCACACGCAATGGGCACGCGAAACGCATTTCATCAGTCCGGAGGACAAACGCCAATGCCCAACGCAATCACGATGCTGAAATCCGATCACGCGACCGTCAAGCGCCTGCTCCGTGAGCTCGCCGAGACCACCGAGCGCGCCACGCGGTCCCGCGAGGCCCTGGTCGCGCAGATCGAGCGCGAAGTGAAGATGCACGCGCAGATCGAGGAGGAAGTCTTCTATCCCGCCTTCAAGGCCGCCTCGCGCGGAACGGAAGCGGAGGATCTCTTCTACGAAGCCGCGGAAGAGCATCACATCGTCGACATGGTGCTGCCGGCCCTCAAAGCCGCCAATCCCAAATCGAAAGAGTTCACCGCCAAAGCCTCGGTGCTCAAGGAGCTCATCGAGCATCACATCAAAGAAGAGGAAGGCGAGATGTTCGCGGAGGCGCGCTCGCTGTTCAGCGACGAGCAGCTGCGCGAGCTCGGCGACATGATGCAGGCGCGCAAAGACTCGGTCGAGGCCATGTGGGACAACCCGCTGCTCCGCCCGGTCAAGAAGCTGCAGAGCGTCGCGCACAAGCTGATGCCGACCAAGGTCAAGACCGCGAAGGCCACCGCCATCGGCGCGGCCATGCGCGAGGAGACGCGGAGGTAGCTGCAGGATGTAGGGCGGGCGGAAGCCCGCCCTGCGTTTTCCCGGAAACCCGCTGCGCGTGCCGGCATCCAACGCTCATGCTGAGAGACACGCGCCTTCAGGTTCACGAGGTCTTGCAGGTAGCGGCGAACATCGGCATTCATTTGCTGCCGCCGCGTCCGGATCACTCGCATCAGGCCTTGACCTGGTCGCCCGCGCACGACGCATTCGTGCAGGATCTCGTCGACGGGCGCTTTCGTTCCGGCTTTCGTCTGCGGGACTTCTCCCTGCTGCTCATCGACGCGCAGGACCGCGTCGTCGCTCAGCATCGCCCGCAGCGTTTCACCCCCGATCCCGAAGACCTCGCAAAGATCGCGCGCATGTACGCGCAGGCCGCGGAGATCCTGGAGCGCATTCACGCGCCGGTGCGTTTGTGGCCGCATCACTTCGACGTGGCCGTGCTGATCGACAAGCTGGGGGCCGGCTTTCTCGCCGGCGACGACGAGATCGACGAGCCGTACTGGTACGTCTACAACACGCCCATGCCCGATCCGCTGCCGGCGCTGAGCGCCGGCGAGTGGCATCGCGGACACTGGACCGGCGCCGTACTGAAAGGCGATCCCGACGCTGCGACGATCGAGAATTTCCTTCGCGAGGCCATGGCCGCCGTCAGCGGTTGACGTCGATCGCCACTCTGCCGCGAGTCTTTCCTTCCATGATCTCCTCCGCCAGAGCGCGAATGGTCGACAGCGGCTCCGTGCGCGAGAGCTCCGCGAGCTTCGCCGCGTCGACGTCGGAGGCCAGTCGCGACCACGCCGCGATGCGTTTCGCCTTCGACGGGCGCAGCGAGCTGACGCCGAGGAGCGAGACGTTGCGGAGGATCATCGGCCAGACGGCGGTGTGCAGTTCATGTCCGCCCGCCATGCCGCAGCAGGCGATGGCGCCTTCGTACGCGGTCTGCGCGTAGAGGTTCGCGAGCACGTCGCCGCCGACGGTGTCGACGCCGCCCGCCCAGCGCTCCGACTGCATCGGCGGCGCGCCTTTCTTCGACAGCTCTTCGCGCGGCACGATGGACGTCGCGCCGAGGCCGCGGAAGTAGTCTTCCATCTCGGGACGTCCGGTCAGCGCGGCCACGCGATAGCCGCGCTTCGCGAGCAGCATCACGGCCAGCGATCCCACGCCGCCGCCCGCGCCGGTGACGACGACTTCACGCTCGCCCGGCCGCACGTCGTTTTGCTCGAGCGCGAGCACGCAGAGCATGGCGGTGAGGCCGGCGGTGCCGAGGTGCATGGCCTGTTCGAGCGACAGGCCGCCGGGCACTTTCACGATCGCGTCGGCGGGCACGCGCTGGCGAGGCGAGTAGCCGCCCCAGATCATTTCGCCGAGGCCCTGGCCGGTGCCGAGGATGCGATCGCCTTTCTGAAATTCGTCCGTGTCGGAGTCGTCGACCGTGCCGGCCAGGTCGATGCCGAGGACCATCGGAAACTTGCGGACGATCTTGCCGCGGCCGGTGATCGCCAGTCCGTCTTTGTAGTTGAGCGAGGAGTACGCGACGTCGACGAGCACGCCGCCTTTGGGCAGATCGTCGTCGGTGAGCGATTCGAACGAGACGCCGGACTCGCGCGCGAGCAGTGCCTGGAAGGTCATGCGCTTCTTCTATCCCGTCGGGGCGTGCGGATCAACACGAACGTCTGCAACGTCCTGCGTTTCTTCCACGAACCGGTAGCTCGCGTGCGAGTCGTAGTCGATGCCGTGCTTCTTCTTCAGTTCCTGAATGTGCGCGATCTGGCTTTTCGTGTGCGGCGTGACGTCGTCGTTCGTGTGCAGGAGGATCTCTTCCACGCAACTGCTCAGCGACATCTTCTTGTGCGCCGCGAGATCGGTGAGCAGCGCCGCAAGGCGCTTCTCCAGGCGCAGCGGAACGTCCACGCGCTCGATGGGAATCTTCGGGCCCGCGCCCATCAGATGGTGACCGAAGACGAGGTAATTCCCGTCGGCGTCGCGCACCGAGTAATCGCGAATCTCGTACGGGCGATCGTCGATCTCTTCCGCGATCGTGACGCCGGCGTTGCGGTGCATTTCGTAAACCGCGTCGGCGTTCTCCACCAGAAAGTAAGCCGAGCACGCGGACGTGTTGGGCGTGCCCTCCTGCAGGAACACCTGCACTTGGCCGAGGTTGATGCCGGCGAAGGTGACCGGCTCGCCGTACATGAAGCCGAGGGTGAAGCCGAGCTTCTGCGTGTAGAACTCCACCGCGGCGGGCACGTCGCGCACGGCGATGCCGGCGTGATGCTGTTCGCAGTGCACTTTCATTTCTTCACCGTGCGCGCGAGGTATTCGCGGATGCCCGCGTGCGTGGCCTCGCTGCTCCACAGCTCCAGCGCGGTCTTGTCCAGCTCGTGCGCGTAATGCTTGGCGCGGCTCACGGTCTTGTCGCGGAGCTGGCGTTTCGCGAGTTGCAGCGCGTCCGGCGGCAGAGACGCCATGCGCGCCGCCACTGCTTCGGCGCGCGCCATCACGTCCGGCGCGACCTCGTCGATGATGCCCAGGCGCAGCGCCTCTTCCGGCTCGACGGTGCGGCCGGTGTACATCAGCATCTGCAGGTGCTGCGGCGGAAGCGCGAAGCGGATCACCTCCAGCACCGACGCGGGGAACGGCACGCCCACGAGCAGTTCGGGGATGCCGATGCGATACGTGCCCGCCGCCATCACGCGATAGTCGCCGCAGAGCGTGAAGATGCAGCCGCCGGCGATGGCATGTCCGTTCACCGCCACGACGAGCGGCTTGGGAAAGGCGAAGAGATCGAGGATGAGCCGCGCCAGCGCGGGGAAGAAGCGCTCGACGTATTCGCGTCCGCCGTCGACGAGGCGCCACAGGTCGACGCCCGCCGTGAAGGTCGAGCCGGTCCCGGTGAGGATCACCGCGCGCGCGTCCGACGTCGCCAGCTCATTGAACGTCAGCGCCATGGCCTCGGCCAGCTCGAGATCCAGCGCGCTCACTTTGCCGTGGGCGAGGCGGACGGTGACGACGTTTCCGGATGCGCTGCGCTCGATCATGGGTCTCCCCAGTTTATCCCGAGCGCAGTCGAGGGATCAGTGGAGCCTTTGCGTGGACCGCGCGTGATTAGAAGAGAAACGTGGCGACGGGCTTCAGCCCGTCGCAATAATCCAATCATCGCGACGGGCT
>DATLBM010000414.1:0-3485 GCA_035526885.1 Thermoanaerobaculia bacterium
CGCGCGACGCACATCGGCAAGGCTTCTGAGTAGGTCGCTGACGCTCGGGGGACCGACCGGGAGCGCCTCCGGCGGGCCGCCACGGGCGGCAGCGCTTGTTGGCTCAGCCGAAACGCACGGTGTACGCGCTGAACGCGGCTCTCGGCAGCCGCACGTGTTGCCGTAAGCGCTGCCGCCCGTGGCGGCCCGCCGGAGGCGCTCCCGGTCGGTTCCCCGAGCGTCAGCGACCTACTCAGAAGCCTTGCCGATGTGCGTCGCGCGTTCGCCGATGGTCAGGCGGTTGTGCACGTCGTTCACGCCTCCGCACGACCACGCCACGTCCTCGGCGATGCGTTTCTCGCGCCGGCTCGTGACGATTCCCGTCAGCGTCACCTCCGCGTTTTCGACCGTCACTTCGATGTCGGTGGCGTCGACGTCGTCGTGATCCGTGAGGCGCTCGTTGACGTTCTCGTGGATGCGTTCGTCCGAGCGGCGCCAGTTTTTCGGGCCGCGGCCGCGGTAGCTGGGGATGTCGCGGGTGTAGTTGTCGTGGCGGCCGGCGCCGCTCCAGCCCGTGTCGCGTGCGTAGTCGTCGCCGAGGCCGCCGCGATGCGTGTCGCGGGCGTAGGGGCCGTCGAAGTTGTGGCGCGGCCGCTCCTCGAAATCGCGGTCGTTGCGGTACGTCATGGCTCCTCCTTCGGGGAAGGAAACTCTGCAAGAATGAAGCGCAGATGAAAACGACTGCGATGCTGTTCTCCGTCCTCCTCCTGGCCGCGTGCGCGTCGCCGACCGCGGTCATGAACAAGCGGACCTTCCACTGCGGCGAGCCCGATCTCGAAGTCGGCGTCGAGGGCGGCTTCGAAGATCCGAGGCAGTCCGAGCAGATCGGCGAGCGCAACTTCCTGATCGAGGTCGCGAACAACTCCCACGCCGAGATCACGGTGATCTCCGTGCGCGTGGAGCCCGACCAGCGCAACCGCGTGCGGTACGAAGGCGCATTCACGGGCGAGGACGTGGTCATTGCCGAGGGCGACGCGCACCTTTTCCGGCTGCCGGCGCGCCTGGGGACGACGATGGACCCGCCGATCGATCCTTCGCGCTTTCGAAACGCGGAGTACGTCGAGTTCGTCGCGGCGGTGGAGCTGTCGAACGGCGACCAGTACCGCTGCCAGTTCCGCGCGCCTTTGGAGCGATGAGGGGCGGATTCACTTCGCCGAGGTACGTGACGATGACGCTCGGCTGCGTCTCGATGCCGAACGCCGTGGCGCGCGCATAGCCGCGCAGCACCAGCTCGCGGTTGATGAAAAGCGCGTCCGGCGAGCGGTACACGTGGTACCCGGCGCCGTGTTTCTCGACCATCACCCAGGACGTTGCCAGCGTCCAGCGCAGGAGCTCCTGCGCGTGTTGCGCGTCGGTGATTTCGACGTCGGCGAGCGTGATGCGCTCGCGAATGCCGTCATGTTCGATCGTGATCGAGCGCGCGTCATCGATCGAGACCACGCGCACCATCGCCGCGTGCGCGGACAGCGAGAGAGTAAGAATGAGAGGGATCAGTTTCATTGCGTCTTCACGTGGGGCGGAGGCAAGGCCAGCGCGCGCCGCGGGACGCGGACTCGGTGTGGAAGGCCGCAGTGTAGCACGACAGCCTCGGCTATACTTCCGGCGTGACGCAAAGAAATATTCTGTTGTTGATGGTTCTCGCTGTCGTGGGACTCACGGTCGTCGATGCATTCGTCGTGTACGGGCTCCAGGACCCGACCCGGTACGTTGCCCACGCCACTCTGCGATCGCTCGCTCTGGGCATCGCGGCCGTGACCGCCGCGATGACGGCGGCGCGCTTCCGCTGGGCCGGAGAGTACGTGGGCCGCGCGTGGACGCTGCTGTTCACGCTCTACGCGTTTCTCACCGTGTCGTATGTGCTGAACCGCGTCGGCATCAAGGATCAGATGCTGGCCGACGTGATGACGATCGCCGGCAACCTCGCCGCCATCGGCGCGTTCTGGCTGTTCTCGCGAGCGTTGCGGAAGGCGGGACTGCAGTTCTACGGACCCGCTTCCGTGAAGATCGGCGTGATCGTGGCCGCGGTGGCCGTGGCGTCCGTGCTGGTGGTGCCGACGATGATCGACATCTGGAGGAGCGACGCCGGCCTGCTGTCGCGCGTCGCCGACTTCGTCTCCTCGGGCGCGGACTTTGTGACGTTCATGCTCGTCGCGCCGCTGCTCCTCACGCTCTGGTCGTTCCGCGGCGGACAGTTGTCGTGGGTGTATGGATGCCTGGCGCTGTCGACGATCGGCTGGATGATCAACTCCGCGGCGGACAACCTTCTGCCCGAGGTCGCGGTGCGGGAGGCGCAGATGACGGGCTTGTTCCTGGCGTGCATGGCCGTCGCGGCGGCGGCGTACTCGCAACTGGCGACGTCGCGTTCGCGCATGGGGGCGGCCCATGTCTGACCCGGCCTCGGTCGTCTCCGTCTTCTCGCGCCACCTGGCGACGTACATCGGTCAGCACACCGCCCCCATGGCCATCAAGACCTTCGCCAAACAAGCGCTGGGCATGACCCCCGAGCAACTGAAAACCCCCGACACCACGAAACTCCTCGACGCGATGCGCCCGATGCTGTCGACTCTTCTCGGGAAGCAACAGGCGGACGAAGTGGCGACGCTGATCCGACGGGATCTGGGGGTGTGACGCGCGGCGCGTTGCGGCGCGCTGCGCTTCGCGAGTCGTCTAGTCGCCGAGTCGTCGAGTCTTCGAGTCTTCGAGTCGTCGAGTCTCATAGCCTCACAGTCTCATAGCCTCATAGGAGAGTGGGCGCCGCGCGGACTCCTCCGCTGAAACCGCGCGAGGGGTGTGAGGGTCATGGGGCGCTGCGAATGACGCGGATCTCGCCCGGCTTCATCTCTCGCAAAGCGCCGAGCGCTTCCGGCATCAGCGGGCCGACGTGCTCCATGCGGTTGGACACCGCCTCGAAGACCACGATCCGCAACTTCGATTCTGCGAGATTCGGGAAAACCGAAGGCTTTGATCGGCGGTGAGGAATGCTTCGAAGCCTGCGGACTGAGCGAGCCGCAGCAGTGCGCCGTTCTTTCGTTCGCGACCCGCCCTATTGCGCGACGGTGAACGCTCGGAAGCCGGGGCATCAGGCGGCGCAGCGGCTTCGGAAGCGATTCATCAATGAGCACCAGCAAGCGTCACCAGCGCGTCCTTCGCAAGTTCCAGCGCCGCTACCGCCTGATCTCGCGTCACCGACGGAAAGTCTTCGAGGAACTGCTCGATCGAATCGCCCGCTTCGAGATAGTCGATGAAGTTTTTCAGAGGGACGCGCGTGCCCGCGAAGACGACTGCTCCGCCTTGCACGTCGGGATCCGAAGAGATCACCTCATCGAGACTCATGGATGCGATTCTACTCCGCGGAACGTCGACCTTAGTTGGCCTCCCATGAAGGCCATGCGGCGACTCGGAGCACCGCGACGCTAAACCTGCTCACGAGACCTTGCGCGTCGAGG
>DATLBM010000415.1:0-2449 GCA_035526885.1 Thermoanaerobaculia bacterium
ATTGTTCATCGCTCGTTGCGCGCGACGTATTCGTACGCCATCCGGAACAGATCATTCGCCCCGCGCACGCCCAGTTTCTGAAATGCCCGCGCGCGGTGCGTCCAGATGGTCTTCTCCGACACGTCGAGCTGCAGCGCGATCTCCTTCGAGCGTTTTCCGGCCAGCAGCCGGCTCCGGCTGCTCATCGCTCATCGCTCATTGTTCATCGCTCGTTGCGCGCGACGTATTCGTACGCCATCCGGAACAGATCATTCGCCCCGCGCACGCCCAGTTTCTGAAATGCCCGCGCGCGGTGCGTCCAGATCGTCTTCTCCGACACGTCGAGCTGCAGCGCGATCTCCTTCGAGCGTTTTCCGGCCAGCAGCATCGTCACCACCTCGCGCTCGCGCGGTGAGAGCTCCTTCGTTCCCGGCAGCGCCAGCGCCTCGCGATGCTCGTTCACCGGCCGCACGATGGTCGTGATCAGCAGATCGCCGTCGTCGCGCGCGGCGGAGATGCTGGCGTCGAGCGTCACCACGTCGCCGCGCCGTGAGCGCGCGCGGAACGTGTAGCGCGTCGGCGCCGGCTTCCCTTCCTCGCGGCAGCGGCCGAAGAAGACCAGCCGGTCCAGTTCTTCGGGATCCGCGATGTCCCGGATCGACAGCGACGCCAGCTCCGCGCTGCGCTCGTATCCGAGGATGTGTGCGTAGGCGGCGTTCACGTAGGCGATCGCGCCGCCGCACTCCACCAGCACGCCGTCCGGCGCGCGATCGAGGACGGCCCGAAACCCATCCAGTCGCATCTCCATGAATTCCTACGTCCGCCGCGCATCCGCGGATTGCCGCACGCGCGTAGGCAGCGCATTCACAAGGAGAAAAGATGAAACACGTCAAACTCATCGAGGCGCTGCTGATCGTGCTGCTCGCGTTCGTGCCGCCGGCGGCGCACGCGTCCAGCCATCGCGAGGCCTTGCCCGTCCTCAACGAACCGTGCGCGGACAACACCGACACCTACGCGTGGGTCTCGGACGGCGCGCACGACAAGCTCTACCTGATCATGGACTTCAACCCGCTGCACGAGCCGGGTCAGGGCAACCAGGGTTTCCGCGCGTGCAACGGCTATCGCTACGAGTTCCACATCGGGAAAGGCGCGAGCCTCCAGGACGTCGCGGTCTATCGCGTCGAGTTCAAGAACACGCTGAATGCGGAGGCGGCGCCCAGTCCGACGGACAACCTCGGCGGCGGCAACGAGCTCCTGTGGCAGCTCACCGGCGGCACCGAGACCATGACCGTCACGCGGGTCATGGCGCCGGGCTCGCCGAACGCCGCGGTGCTCGGCAGCGATCTCAAGGTCCTGCCGAACAATCACGGCCCGCAGACCGATCGCCTCGTCTACGGCCTCGGCGCGTTCCAGGGCTACGACTCCGGCAACAACGCCAGCCGCCAGAACGCGCTCTACGACCAGAGCTTCGTGGACACGTTCATCCAGCCCCTGAGCAACGGCGCGCGCATCATCGCCGGCCAGTTCGACGATCCGTATCAGCTCGACGAGAAAGGCATCTTCGATCTCGTCAACCTCGGGCGCGGAGACCTGGGCGGCATCCAGGGCGCGCGCACCACGCCGATCGAAGACGTCCTCACCGGCTTCAACATCTTCTCCATCGCGCTGGAGATCCCGACCTCGGAGCTGTTCCCCGCGGGCATTCCGCACAACGGCGAGCTGCAGGCGTCGTCGACGGACAGCCTCCTGCGCATCTGGGCCAGCATCAGCCGCCAGGCGATTCAGGTCGTCGACACCAGCAACGTCATCACCGGCGTGCGCGGCGTGGGCAACTACGTGCAGGTCGGACGCAACGCGCTGCCGCTGTTCAACGCGGGGCTCGTCGGCACACAGCGCCAGGGGTTGTACCTGCGCACCGATCCGATGAAAGACGTGACGCGCTTCGGCGCGGACGTGCTCTATCCCGTGCTCGTGCGCGATCTCGATGCGCTCGGCGTCTACAAGGCCCTCGGGCTTCCGGACTCCGCGGTCACGACGCTGAAAGGACCGCGGCTGGACATCATCAACGCCATCAATCTCGGGCGTCCGATTCCCATCGGCGACGGCACGACGGGCGACGTGATCACGCTCGACGCGGCCGTCAACTCGTCGTTCCCGAACGGGCGGCGCCTCGGCGGAGGCAGCGCGCCGAACCGCCATCAGGTCAACGTCAACTCCGTGCTGATCAGCCTCATCGCGGCGGGCGATCCGGCGGCCGGTCTGGCCAAGGGCGTGGAAGTGAACGACAAGAACTTCCTCACGCGCTTCCCCTTCCTCGCGCCCGCTCACAACGGACTGCTGCAGGGCCACGGCGGCATCAACACGCCGCCCGTTCCCGACATCCCCAACCCCGCCGGCGCGCAGCCGTGATGGCTCAGGAGAAAACGATCATGAAACGCATTGCACTGATTGCACTCATCGCGCTGCCCGT
>DATLBM010000416.1:0-5119 GCA_035526885.1 Thermoanaerobaculia bacterium
CGCTGAAGAGGCCCTGCATCTTGGCGCGCTCCTCGAGCGTGAAGATGTCGCCGATGATGGTCATGGCCAGCGGCACGAGCGCACCGGCGCCGAGGCCCTGTACGGCGCGCGAGATGATGAGCTGCGTCATCGACTGCGCGATGCCGCACGCGGCGGAGCCGACGAGAAACACGGCCACGCCGATCTGAAACAGGCGGCGGCGGCCGAAGAGGTCGGAGAGTTTGCCCCACACCGGCACGGTGACGGTGGAAGTGAGCAGGTACGCGGAAAAGACCCAGCTGTAGTGCGCGAGGCCGCCGAGGGCGGCCACGATGGTGGGCATCGCGGTGCCGACGACGGTCGCCTCGAGCGCGGCCAGCAGCATTCCGGTCATCACGCCGGCGGTGACGAACCAGCGGCGCTTGGAAGACATCGTTTGCATCGCGCGGCATTGTGCACGATGCAGGCCGCGGCGCGAGGGACGACGGGAGGCCTCCGGCGGCTGGGGCCGCGGGCCCCAGACCCCGCTGACAGGCCTAGCCTCCGCGACACGACCGTGCGAGATACGAGAGTGTGTCGCGGAGGCTAGGCCTACAAACGGGGTCCGGGGCTCGCAGCCCCGGCCGCCGGAGGCCCCCGTCGTCCCCTCACCCCACCGGCAGCGTCATCGTGAACGTCGAGCCCTGTCCTTCGACGCTCTGCACCGAGATCGCGCCGCCGTGCGCTTCGACGATCGCGCGCGCGATGTAGAGGCCGAGGCCAAGGCCGCCGTAGTAGCGGCTGGAGACGTTGCGCGCGCGGTGGAAGCGCTCGAAAAGCTGCGGGATCTCGTCTTTCGGAATGCCGATGCCGTGATCGCTCACCGCGGTATGCATCGAGCCGTTCTCGACTTCCACGCTCACGTCGATGTCCGTGCCGTCCGCGGAGTACTTCAGCGCGTTCGACAGAAGGTTGTCGACGACCTGGCGCATGCGATCGGGATCGGCCACGACGATGGTCTCGTCGGTCGACAGCGCCACGCGCAGCGCGCGATTCGGATGCTGCACCTGGAACGCGCCCACACGGTTCTGGATGAACTCCAGCCAGCGGATGGGCTGCGGATGGATCTGCAGGCGGTTGGTCTCGATGCGCGAGACGTCGAGCAGCTCGGAGATCAGCCCCATCATCCGCTCGATCTCGCCCAGCACGGCATTGATGTACGTCGCGCGCTCCTCGGGCAACAGATCGTCCACGGTCTGCGCGAGCAGTTGCGTGTAGCCCTTGATCGTCGTCAGCGGCGTGCGCAGCTCGTGCGGGGCGACGGAGAGGAACTCGTCTTTCTTGCGATCGAGCTCCTGCAGCGCGGTGATGTCGCGGATCACCAGGACGGCGCCGACGATGCCGCCGCTCTCGATCGGCGCCGCGGCGATGGAGAGATCGAGATCGCGCCCGGTGATGAGGTGCTTGCCCATCGCCAGGTAATCGGGAACGGTCTGTCCCGACAACGCCCGCGCGTACGGCATGTCGCTGTACGCGATGGCGCGGCCTTCGGAATCGCGCAGGTTGAGGCGCGCGAATGAGCCGTTCTCGACGGCCTCCGCGCGCGACGCAAGACCGAACATGTTCAGCGCGGCCTGGTTCACGTCGACGACGTCGCCGTTCGCGTCGTAGACCCACAGTCCATCGGTCATCGACCCGAGGATCGAGTCGAGGCGCGCGGAGCGCTCGGCCATCATCGCGGCCAGGTTCTCGATCTCCAGTCGCGCGAGCACTTCGTCGGTCACGTCCTGCACGAGCACGGTCAGACTCTGCGTGATGCCGGAGAAGCGTCCGCGCGCGGCGGAGACGATGCGATTGAAGTAGCGGTGCCCGACCTGCAACTCCGTGTCGACGCGCGCCTCGCCGGAGTCGGCCACCTGCTTGAGGCTCTGCTCCAGTCCCGGCAACACTTCCGACGCGGCCAGGCCGATGATCACTTTCGTGTCGAACGGCACGCGTCCGAACTGTTCCGCGAAATCGACGAAGCGTGCGTTGGCGAGCTCGAAACGCAGCTCGTCGGCGGAGATGACGCCGATGCCGATGGGCGCCGTCTCCAGCACGGCCTCGAAGCGCACGCGCGCATCGACCTCCCGCCGCGCCAATTCATCGGCCGCGCGATGTCCGTCCTGCGCCATGCGGGTGAGGCTGTGAATGTGGCTGGCCGCTCCGATGCGCTCCGCCACGGACTGCGCGAACTCGAGATCCTCCGCGTCGAAATTGCGCCGCGGATCGGACTGCGAGATGACGATCGCGCCGATGCTCTGCCCGTACGACTCGATCGGATACGCGATCAGCGACTGCTCGTGCAGCGCGGCTTTGATCTCGCGCTCCTCGCCATCGCGAGCAAAGTCGAGCAGCGCATCGCCGCGCACTTCGTAGAAGAGCAGCGGCCGGCCGATGTGGAACACCGTGCCCGGCAAGCCCTCGCCCGGACGGTACGGATTGCTCTCGAAGTACTGGCGATAGCGCTGCAGCTCCTGCTCGACGGTGCCGTAGCCGATGAGGCCGAGCGTGCCCGTGACGGAGTGATAGAGATAGATGCGCACCGTGCCGTCGACGGCCTGCGCGACGCGCATGGCGGAGTCGTCGAGGTTGTCGAACGACGGCGCCATCGCCACCATCTCCAGCCCGAGGTTGGCGAGCGTTTCGGCGCGGCGGCGGCGCCACGATTCGCGCTCGGCGTTCTGACGCTCGTCGGTGACGTCGCGCGAAAGCACCACCGAGCCGATGATGCGGCCGGCGTCGTCGCGAATGGGCGCCGCCTTGAGATTGACCACGCGATCGTCGCCGCTGCGCGGGTCATGCACGAGATAGTCGGACTTCACGGCGTCGCCGCGCAGCGCGCGAATGGACGGAAGATCGTCGGGACCGAGCGGATTGCCGTCGATGTAGCGATGGCGGTTCGCGCGCACACGCGCTTCCGCGTCGGGCGTGAAGAGCACCGTCGGCTCGCGCTGCGCGGCGACGTTCATCCTCTCCAGCTTTCCCGTCGCGTCGTAAATCGCGGCCGCCTCGGGGATCTGATCGAGGATCGCTTTGACCTTGGCCATCTCGCGCACGGCGCTGTTGTGCAGGAGCGTGTTGTTGAGCGCGAGCGTGGCGTAGCGGCCGATCTCGCCGAACAGCGACAGCTCTTCGTCGGTCCAGTCGCGATCGGAATTCGAGTGCAGTCCGAACGCCCACGGCTCGCCCTCCCGCGGACGCAGCACCTGCATCATCGCGCTGTGAATGCCGAATCGCGCCGCGAGCTCGGGATCGAGCTCGGCGTCGCCGGTCTTCACGACGATCGGACGCGCGGACTCCATCGCGCGCCGAATGAGGTCCTGCGATCTCGCCAGCGACACCGGACCCTTGTCGCCCATGTCGCCTTCGACACCGGGCGCGGACGTGGCGAAGGCCACCTTCGCGAACTCCGCCTGTTCGTTGACGGGATGCAGCAGCCACGCGCGATCGGCGGCCAGCTCCTCGCGGGTCACGGTGACGATGCGGCGCAGCACCTCGCGCAACTCCAGCGTGCCCGTGAACGACTCCAGGATTCCGCTGAGAAACCGGTACCGCTCCTCGGCCGTGAAGCGCGCGCGATCGCCGCCGCGCGGCTCGAGATACCGAACCATCAGATTGCGGATGGCCGCGTCGTCATGCGTGAGGTCGGGCAGCTCGAGCACCCGCGCCATGGGCTGCTTGCTCTCGGCCGCGTCGCGCAGCCGCCGCCAGGCCGAGCCGCCGCTCACCGCGATCAGGCGAAAGCGATGCCGGTCGAGGAGCTCGACCGCCTCCTGCTCGGAGCCCGTGATCACCGGCGTGAAATGCAGCGAACGGGCGACTTCCGCGGGCGTGCGTGCAGCATGCTCCGCGGCGACGATGAGAACCTGATTGGTCATGAACGTCAGCGCGCATGCTACACAATGCGCGCATGAAACGCTCGTTCGATGACCTCGTGCAATTGATGACGCGACTGCGCGGCCCGAACGGCTGTCCGTGGGACCGCAAACAGACTCTTCCCGACCTCAAACCGTACGTCATCGAAGAGGCCTACGAAGTGGTCGACGCCATCGATCGCGACGACCGCGCGGCGCTGCTCGAAGAGGTCGGCGACATGCTCCTGGAAGCGGTCTTCGTCACCGAGATCACGCGCGAGGAAGGGACGTTCGACGTCTACGACTCCATCACCGCCATCCACGACAAACTGGTGCGCCGCCACCCGCACGTCTTCGGCGACGTCGAGGCCAAAGACGCGGAACAGGTCCTCACGAACTGGGAGAAGCTCAAACAGGCCGAGCGCAAAGCGGAGAACAAATCGCTGCTCGCCGGCGTGCCGCAATCCTTGCCGGCGCTGCTCAAGGCATCGCGATTGACGGAGAAAGCGGCACGCGTGGGATTCGACTGGCGCCGCACGGACGACGTCTTCGACAAGATCGATGAGGAGATCGCGGAATTGCGCGAGGCCGTCGCTTCCGGCGACACCGCGCACATGCACGAGGAGATCGGCGACCTGCTCTTCACCATCGCCAACATCGCGCGCAAGGTGAACGTGAATTCGGAAGAAGCGCTGCAGTCGACGAACCGCAAGTTCATGACGCGCTTCCAGGCGATGGAAACGCGCGCGGACAACTTCGAGTCATTGTCGCTCGAGGAGATGGACCAGCTGTGGGACGAAGTCAAAGCCGCCGAGCGCGCCTGATCGTTCTCGCGTTCGCCGCACTCATCATCATTCATGATGGGTACGTGCCGCGCGGCCGCGGCTACGCCGCGCGCGGCGCGCTGCTCGTCATCGACGAATACCGCGCCCACGTCTCGCCGCACCTCCGCGGTCGCGTGGTCTGCCGCTTCACGCCTTCCTGCTCGGCTTACGGCCGCGAGGCGATTGCAAAGTACGGCTTCGCGAAGGGCTCGGTTTTGACGGCCTGGCGGATCGCGCGCTGCGGCCCCTGGACGAAGCAGGGGACTGTCGATCGGCCGTAAGGATGGCCGACGGACAGATGTCGTTCACGACGCAGTTCGGGCAATCCGGCTTTCGCGCGATGCACACGCGCCGTCCGTGCAGAATGATGCGGTTCGCGAACGCCGTCCATTCCTCGCGCGGCACGAGACGCATCAGATCTTTTTCGATGTCCACGGGATC